>JBLHLE010000085.1:0-12254 GCA_047620805.1 Pirellulaceae bacterium | reverse complement strand
TATACGTCTTGCGCACCAATATACGGATATAGGTGAACCATGAAACTGACGCGAGTATTTCGATTCCAGGGGGTTCCCGCGCCCTGCAGTTCGCTAAACGTAAACCCATCCGAAATCACCCCTGGCGGATATTTTCCAACGACACCAGCATAGCCCTGGAGGCCAATCGCAAGCTGTTTTAGATTGTTTAAACAGGCGGTGCGGCGAGATGCTTCTCGAACCATCGAAACAGCTGGTAATAGCAACGCGACCAGAATGCCGATAATTGCGATGACGACTAGCATTTCAACAAGAGTGAACCCTAGAGAGCGGGCGCGACGGTGGCGTCTAGACATTGAAGACCTTTGAGTGGATTCCATCTTGTTCCGGAGATGAGGGCGAACGCCCATTTGAGTACTTTACTCGATTTGTGCCGTCGAATGCAAACTGAAATCGACGTTGAGATTTTCACCCGCTTCAATCTTCGCCGTTAAAGTGCTCTTAGTATTGTAGTTAGCGGGGACCATATTGGTGACGACATCAGTCATGTCATCGGGATCCACGGACGTGGGCACCTTTTCCCCAGTTTTCTTGAGTGCCGAAATCTCAACTCGGCACTCCGAGATGAAAACGCCGGATTCCCCGCCAATAAAGTACGTACCGTTCACTATTTCAGCCCCAGCGGTAGGGCCTGAAAGGTCGGCTGGGATGAAACTGATCACACCACTTTCGATCGGTTTACCGTCCAGGGTCACTTTGCCGCTTACTTCGGCGAGATTAGCATCGCGCGAGCTTCCACAGCCTGAAAAGATGAGCGCAAATGTCACTAGTGCAACCTGATGTCGCAATTTCATGATGTCAGTCCTGGAGGCTAGGTCTTCTTCTGAGTACAACAGGATATCGAGCCTATCGATTCAGTAACTTGAAGTTTAGCAAGCAGTACTTAGAACTGGTATGTCTCTCTAGGCAATCTGGTGAAAAAAATCGAGCCGTTTCGATTCTTTGAGGTCGAGATTTAGATGAGCGATCGACTCAACTGCGACTCGCTTGGTCCGCCAGCGGGCGATGAAGTTGTCGATTGCTGGAATCTGTTCTTCGATGCCACTTACGGATGTATTCAACTGCAGCAAATGGGGGACGGGCGTGGGGAAATCTACGTCATCGTAACCGACGATCGTCGGGAGCCCGCAGGCAAGGTATTCCCGAACCTTTAATGCACAGCCTTGCCGCAGAGAATTTCGATAGAGAGCCAGTGAACCAATCGCGGCGTCGGCCCGGCCCAATATCTGGTGATAGGCGATGGGTGACAGAAAGCCGTAAAATTTTACATTGGAGGGAACTCGAGCGTTCGTTGGTTGATAACCAACTATGTCGAATTGCCAGTGGGGCAAGCGTTGGGCCATCCGCAGGATTTGATCGACCCCGTGCCAGTCGCGCTGAGGAGTGCCGACGAAAGCCAAGCGTGTCTGTCGCACAGCATTGCGAAGGTCGAGTTGCGAGTAGTCGTCTAAGAGGATGCCATTGGAGATAACGGTTTTTTTAGCACGAACGCGAGGCAACATATTCGAAAGTTCCGGAGTGACGGAGACAATTCCAGCTGCTTTCCGGAGGACTCGCTCTCGTGTCAGACGATGGTACAAATACAAAGGGTAGGGCAGGCTTCGCCGGAATTCGCTTACATCGTCAGTGTTAACCTCGAGTACGAATGGAAAGTCGTTAAGCAGATTTTCCATCGCTGGGTAATAAGCGGAGAAGCGGAAGTAGACGACGTCTGGATTCCATTTGCGAATCGCTTCAACAACTTCGCGACTCTTGCGAATTCGCTGAAAGAGGGAGTGACCACCAAAGACTTGATGTGGGATATCGTTGGCCCCACTCCATATTTCACGGCAGTCGCCCATCGCAAAAAGTTGGGGTGTATGACCGTGCCGCTGCCAACTGCGAACCTGGTTGGCCACTTTCTTAATGACGCCCGTTTCGTGGGCGACATCGTACCACAGCAGATACGCGATTTTCACAATAGTCTCCTCGCCTAGAATTTCTTCCTTAGAACTGCACGGGACAGGAATCGCCAAAGTCGTTTTGGTAAACAGCGAATGTCCGTAACCAATTCTTCCCGAAGATATAAGAAAATCGTTAAGCTGGAAATCGCCATGACAACACGCGACCGCCAACTCACCGGAGAACGCAATGCACAAATAAACACCGCAAAAGGAATCTGCCAGCACGGCAATATTGGGATACGCGGCTTTGTGGTGAATGTTTCCGCATAATACCGTTCGATTCGCTTTTCCGCCGATTCGGGGGGCCGTATCACGCGTCGATACCATTGTGCATCGGGAATTGCACGTGTCGAACCTCGGGCTGCAAGCTCTTGGACGATGAGGGTTTCTGTTGTCATTCCCGCTTTTTTGTAGCTCGTTTCGCGCAGTCGCGAAATTCGATGAAGACCATACATGCAGTTGTGGTCCATCCAGATCGCTAGAATGAACCGGTTGACCTCATGGTAGCCCGTCGTGTCGAGCATGCCGGTTTGAAATTCGGTTGGATCGCTGCTGGTATCGATCCACACGGCGCGGGCCACGGCGGAAACCGCAAAAGCGTCTTCGTCGAGGGCGTCATTGCAGAGACGCAGGAAATTCAGTGAATGACGATCGTGACCAGCTGCCACCGCGAAGTATTCTCCGCGGGCGTCATCGATCGCTCGCTGAAGGTTGCTGTAGACGCCAACCTTCGAATCAAGTCGGCGGTAATCGATGCGAGAATCCCGGTCCGCGTATTCCTGCAGAATCTGTTGCGACCCATCTGTGGAAGCATTGTCGAAGATGATCAACTCGAAGTCCTGGAATTGCTGATTAACAATGCTTTCCATCGCCTCTGATAGATATGCCGCCTCGTTGTGAACAAACATCGCCACCGTTATTTTCGGCGCGTCGGCAACGGATGGTGCAACGGATGGTGCAGTGGAGTTGTTCATAAGGCTATGTTTCTTTGGCGGTATGCTATGTCGTCCTGTCTTGGTTACTTATTAAGACAACCTGTGACTTATTAAACTTTCGCTCGATTAGGCATGTTCGAGAATTGGATGGCCAAATCCACCGGAGACGACCTCTCGGCTATTGCGAATCGCGTAGATCAACTCCACTGATTGGCGAGCATCTTCGATCCCGAAGCCCGTTCCGTTCAAAATTCTGCGGTACTGTTCGGTGTGCAAATCAGTGAAACCATCGGAAAAATCAATTTCTTGACCATCGATCGTGAGTGAGCGATAAGCGTGTTGGCCCGCCTTTCGCACCGATACGGGCAAGTCGTTGTGGTCGACGGAAAGAAACCAACGAACTCGCGCTGACTCGAGTTCCAGCACGCCAGACATTTTCTGGCGATTTGCCAAGTGCAACTGCGAACGCTGGACGGAACCGAATAGCCAGGTCAGTACATCGAAAAAATGGACTCCAATGTTCATAGCCAGACCGCCGGACTTTTCCTCGGTCCCCTTCCAGGAGCTGTGGTACCACGCTCCGCGTCGAGTGACGTAAGTTAGCACGATGTCGCGCCGTGTCGCATTCTTCTCTCGTTCCAATGTCGCTTGTAACCGTTGAATCGCGGGGTGCAAACGCAATTGCAGAATCGTGTGAATTCGGCGACCATGCTCCGCTTCCAACTCCAGCAATTGGTCCAGATTCCACGGATTGATTACCAGCGGCTTCTCACATATCGCGTCGGCTTTGACGCGTAACGCGAGTCGCACATGAGCGTCATGAAGATAGTTCGGCGAACAAATGGTTATATATTTGATCGGGTTGTCGCGCCGTAGGCTCTCTAGGTAACGATCGAATCGCTCAATTTCCGTGAAGAACTTCGCATTTGGAAAGTAGTTATCAAGCAAGCCGACCGAATCGTGCGGGTCAACGGCAGCGGCCAACTCGTTGCCGGTATCGTGTATTGCGCGGAAATGCCGCGGCGCGATAAATCCCGCCGCGCCAATCAAAGCAAATCGTTCAGGTCTCTCTTGCGGAGTGTTCGAGAGATCAACATTCTGTTCCGCTAATTTGATGATCATGGATAGAGAGCGCCAATAATGTTGAAAAGAGAATTAATCGTTAAGCAAAGTGAACAACTGTATTTTAATTGTCGTGCCCAAATTCAATCCCCGCTTTCGACTAGATTGCGAGCGAAGTTGCCCGCGACACATGGGACTCTAATGTTTGTACCGCCTGGTAGGGATGTGCAAATCGAATGGCCGCTTGGATTTACGAGTATCCAATTACAATAAAGACATCATCTTTATGACGGTCACTTAACCGTTGCATCGAAAACTCCTCTTAGGCGCCAGCGATGATCGCTTTCATTCACATCGAGAAAACCGCCGGTAATACAGTTACCAGTATTTTGCGTCGTTCTTTCGGTCCCCTCCATTGCGATGCCAGGATCTGGCGAAAGCAACCCACCGTCGAAACGAAGTGGTTCGGGAAATACGATCTCGAATGCACGAGGTGGATCTACTGGAAACTGAAGAGCATAGCTGGTCATCTCGTCATGCCTGGCAGCAATTTGCTGGACGCCGATCCGGCTGTATGGTTCTTCGCGTTCTTGCGCGATCCGATTGCGAGATGTGCTTCGCACTATCAATTCCAAGTGCAAAAGATGGGTATTAAAACTCCTTTTAAGGAGTGGATCCAAACGCCCGGATTCCGCAATATTCAAACTCAACGATTGGCTGGAACGGTCGACGTAGAACGAGCTATCCGAATCATTGATGAGCGCGTCGGTTTTATGGGACTGGTTGAGGAGTTTGATAAATCGCTAGTCATGTTGAAACGAGCGTGTCCGCTTAGATCATTGGATATCCGCTACACTCCAACCAACGTCGCGGAAAACAGCCAGGTTAAAGATCGGCTGATACTGAACCCCGAAACTCGGCGGATCTTGGAAGACGCGAATGCCGCTGATCTGGAACTGTACGACCACGTTCGCAATGTAGTATTCCCGCGCCAAGAAGAAGAATACGGGGCAAGACTCATTCCCGCCGTACGCATGTTTCGTGCGGAAAACTCGCCAGCTATCGCGGTCGGCAGAAGGTTCTCAGGAGCTCTGATCCGTCACGCAATTTATCGCCCACTCGTTCGACTTTGCAGCGGATCCTGGTGGTACTAAGATTCTAGTGATCATCGCTTTGCGAAACGATCGCATGACAGCCTGTTGGGCGGTTTTCCCGTTTTGGAATACGACAACTAGCCGTCCCAGCTGTAGCCAAGCCGCTCAACCAAGTCGCCAGCAACTTGGCGAAAGGCATCGATGTGTTGCTGAGAGTATTCCGATTTCCAAGAACCGTGGACGCCACGGCGATAGGTACGAGATCTGGCAGGGTCTTTTCCGTGGTCGAAAATACTCGCTGTCAGCTCCTGTCGCGGTGTGACGCCTAAGAAACGAAGCATGCCGCTCACAACCTTCAGCGAAGTTCTGCGGTCCGAAGAGACTAAATCTTCGTACCGGATTGCGTGTGTGTTAGAATCCTTGAGCCAGTCCAAAAAGATCTCGCAATAGATCTGTATGTTGAGGTTTGACTCAGCTGAATGCCTGTATTTGTAACGACCTTCACCGATACCACGAATCGTTGCCATTAACCGCTCGTGATCGGAAGCGAAATTGGCATAGAGATCGTGATAAGCATGCCGCGGTGTGACCTCCCTCATAATGTAGTGGTATAACGAAACTGTAATATCTCGCGGGTCGCGATAGATGAAAACTTGTTTTATCTTCTGCTCAGCGAGCCAATCGGCGATTCCAGCAGAATGCGGGATGTGTCCGGTGTACATTGATCCCGGCTGTAAGTCCGTAATCATCCGTTTCAGCAGCAGTGCCCGCTCGTTGGGGTCGTGGCATGCCATTGCCGCCGACATGTCGTTGACGTAACGCGTGTTGGGAATCGAAAGGACGATATTCAGCAGTAGGTTGGTCCCCGCTTTGGGAATACTGTTGACCAATATGGGGTGTGAGATTTGATCCGACGTGCGCGCGAAGATCGCTGGCAATTTTGACTTTAGAAAACGAATCACAAGACTATCCCTTCTGGCGCTTGAAATGGTCGAGAACTTTGACCTCTTCCATTGTAATTGAATGCCTTCAAGTCGCGGCCGATACTTAACAGCAACCAATGCGACTCGTCCCAACTGCGCGGAATAATCTGACTGAGCGGAATAATCTCCGCAAGACAGGAAAACGCATTCTCGTTACGTTACGCCAAGATTCGTTACACCACGCCACGTTACGCTACGCTACGTTACACCACGCGACGCGACGCTACGCCACGCGCCGCAATTGCTCGCGAAAGTCTTCAAGCGGCATTTGACGATTGGCCGGGATATGCGTCAATGTATTCGGCGTGAATATCAGATCGGCTTCGGTTGCGCTTGCGGGAAGTTCACCGCTGGAATCCAGAACTACTGCGACATTGCATTCTGCTCGGCCACTGAATTGGCCGTGGCCTGGAATAAACAGGACTTCGATTTCGGGCGTCTCATGATTCTCGTTCCAGGGCTCTGGCAGCAGGTTTGAGGCGGAGTGACGATCTGCCGGTTGCCCAACGACTGCTAATCGCAATGAGTCCAAGGAGCGCTTCGCCAGTCCATTGATACATCGTGTAAGTCGTCGCCGGCGTTTAATGAATTGTACGTTCGCGCCTTCTCGCCATTGATCCGGTGTGGTTTCGTACGGCGGGTGCCATAGATGATAGGTGCGCGTCCAGCGCAAAAGCGACTGAATACCAACGTCGCATTGGCGCAGCCTGAGACGCAAGTCGTCGTCCTCACAGCCCCAACCGACGAACTTCTCGTCGAAGCCGTTCACCTTCTCAAAATCTGTTCGCCAAATCGCTATGTTGCCACCGAACAACTTGGGTTTAGTAGGATGCCGAATCCAATTGTAGAGACGAGATTTCCAATCGAGAATGCGGAGCAGGCGGAGCTGTTTGGCTGGTGCCCATTTCTGATACTCACCACTTTGAATGACATCCTGAGTCACTCGCTCCGACGTCGCTTCATCAAGTCGCACGCAATAAACACCCATCACCGTACTCTCGCGACGATGTTTGAGATGCTGCGACAAATGATCGGGCGGAATGACGCAATCGCCGTCGAGGAAAAGAAGGTAGGGAGCCCTGCTTTGAGCCGCGCCTTCATTACGCGATCGCGCCAGCTGAAATCCATCGTGGGTGTGAGTGACATAGCCAACGTGGAAATCAACTCGCTTTCTGAATGAGTCGACTACCGTTTTGGTTTCGTCCGTCGAACCGTCGTCGCTCACGATTACCTCGAAACGCCCATCTACCTCTTTCTGGCAGGCGGTGGATTCCAGTACTTTGGTTAAGTGTTCTGGCTTCTGATAGGTCGTGATGATGATTGAAAGGTCGAGCGTCATGTTACGGCATTCTCAATTGGCGACTTCCGCTGAAACACCATCGTTTGGAGTATCGCACTCGCGGGGATTCACCGGAACATAAGTCAGGCAAGCAGTTTATGTCAATGTCAACACTCGCCGGGTGGCGCGCTAATCGAGTCGCGCAGAGAAGAATCTGTTGGGATGTTTATGGAAAATCCCACTTCCTCAGCAGGGAGGCAAAGATAACGGACGCATTGAGAACCGAAGTCTTCGGTCTCCATTCTAATTTGTCGTTAGACGACTAATACTTCATGCGACGTCAATTGAGTTGACAACTCTAACTCCGCGAACAACCGCGCGAACTGCTTCCTGAGCCAGTTGGCTGTGATAGAACGATTGAACTCGGCCCGAAATTAGGAGCGAGTCACCATCGCTTTCTACGCATAGTTCACGTAGGTCGTACAGAGGACTGGCTGCCAGAGCTGTTTTCGCTTGCAAGCATTGGGCGTCCTGAATAATTGAATTGGCCATTATGGGCCTCCATCCTTGGGGGAAATTGCAGCTTAAAGTCTCAAAAGAAGCCGTGCTTGCCGCAGATTGGCGGTCTCTGGTCCAATTGGCTTCGGCTGGGACCAATAAGTCGTACAAGTATTGTTTTATGTAACAGCATGAAAGACTGTCAAGGTTGATAGCATGGAACCCGCGCCGATTAGGTGGATTTTAATAAGCGATTTGCTAGCGAAAACCAGCCAGGAATTTCTGGACACCGACATCGCAACTCCTACAACTCACGGATCGACAATGTCTCAATCAGTTGATTTTGCCGCTGTCTCGTAAATAGGATACGACTTCGGTTGCCAATTGTTCGGGGGTTTTTTCGGCAGCCTTGAGAACAAGTTCCGCGGAAGCTGGCGGCTCGTATGGATCGTCGATACCAGTGAAGTTTTTGATTTTTCCTTCTCGAGCCAGCTTGTAAAGCCCTTTTGGGTCGCGAGATTCGCAGGCCTCCAACGGTGCATCGACGAATACCTCGACGAAGTCGTTCGCGCCTCGTTCGTTGACGTAACTGCGTACCTGATCGCGGTCTCGACGATAGGGGCTGACGAAGGCAGCAAGAGTAACGAGCCCGGCATCTGCGAATAATTGGGCAACGGTCCCGGTTCTGCGTATATTCTCCTGCCTATCTTCCGCGGAGAAACCTAGACCGAAACGAGCGGCATACGATTCGCCGTGTTCCGCCAGTTTTTCGGGACTCGCGTTCAGGCCGTGGCGGATGTTGTCGCCGTCGAGCACATAGACGCGGACGCCCAGTTCGTGCAATTGATGAGCGACCTCGTTGGCTACGGTGCTTTTCCCACATCCGCTTAGCCCAGTGAACCAAATCACGCAGCCACGGTGACCGTTTAGTTGTTCGCGATTCTCGCGGGTTACGCTGTGCTCATGCCAAGTTACTTTGACGGGTTCGGACATCGATACAATTCTCTGTTGCTGATTATTCTCTCTGGGCGTTTACTTTAGCAGAACGCTATGATTTTGGTCGACGGTGATTTTGGTCGACGGCGTTGCAGCTGTAGAAAGTTGTAACGTACTTCGCCGATTACTTTGCCGGGACAACGGTGACTGTCGAACGTTTCAAGAGTGGAAACTTGCACAACAAGTCGGCGATCTGATCGAGAGTGACATTGCGATAGCCGTCCGCCATTTCGCGTAATGTTTGATACTCGCGACGTTGGAGCCATTCCGATCCGATATCGTACAATCGACTCATTGGGCGTTCACCGCGAAGGACCACGTGCGAGCAGATTTTGCTTTTCGCTTGGAGCAGTTCCTTCTCCGTTACGCCGTCGTTGTGGACCGCTTCAATGATCTCGTTCAATATTTGAAGGTTGTCCTGACAGTCTTCGGGGGCACAGCACAAATAGGTCAAAAACAGGCCTGTTCCCTGATATTCATGCGGACTCATTCCAGCCCATTCGGCCCGACCGGAATCGATTAGGTCCCAGAACATGCGACTGCCACTGTCGTCGCCGATGATTAGAGAGACTACACGGGCAGCGAAGCGTTCGGGATCTTCGACACTGGGGCCACTGCAAGCTTGAATTACGTATTGTTGATTGGCGATTTCTTTTTCAATTGTCGCCGTGGCGAGATTGCATGATGCCCGCGACGTATCTCGTTGAGCATCAAACGAGTCCCAGTCTTTGCAGCGTTTCTCAGCCATCTGCACGAATTCGTCGAAGTCGATCTTGCCGCTACCCACCAATACCATATTGCTAGCGCTGTAGCGTCGTCGAAAATACTCCTGCATCTGGGTAGCTGTAAGTGCTTTAACACTCTCAATGGTGCCCAATACGCTACGACTAAGTGGGTGCTCGCCAAAATGGATTTCCATGATCCGTTCGTAAGCGCCGAACGGAGGTTGGTCGTCGTACTTGGCGATCTCTTCGAGGATAACTTGTTTTTCGGTGTTAAAATCGTCTTCTCGTAGCGAAGGACGCATCATGTCCGAGAGGATGTCTACGCCCCGTTCGAGATACTCCGGCAACATTGCGGCGTGATAGACCGTGTGTTCTTCGGACGTGTACGCGTTCGCGGCCGAACCGATTTCGTCCAATTCGAGATTCACATCTGCCGCAGTTCGGGTTGGTGTGCCCTTAAACGCCATGTGTTCCAGGAAGTGGCTTACGCCGTGCGAGTTTTCGTCTTCGTCTCGCGAGCCAGTGCGGACGAAGAATCCGACTGCGCACGAGTACGCTTTTGGATTGCATTCGGCAATTATCTCGAGACCGTTATCAAGCGTTGTCTGCTGAAACTCCAACGGAATTCTCCAACTCATTTTCACCTAGAGTAACGATCGTAAAATCGGAGGCTGGATTCGCCGCCACGTACTTGTTGATTTCTGCGCAGTTGAGCCCGTCGATCTGGTCGCTGATCTCCTGCATCGCTCGACAGCGTTCCAGGTAAAACCAGTCGCCCGCCAGCATAGCACTGCGAGCGCGACTCGACTCTTGCTGCATAATCAATGCAGTTTTCAGTCTCGCTTTCAGCCGCCGCAATTCATCTTCGGAAATGCCTGCGGAAAGCTTCTGCATCTCGGCCAGCGTCACGTCCAATGTTTCTTGTGCTCGCTCCGTTGTCGTACCGGCGTAACACATCACGGAAGCGCGATCTTTTAAGGCGTGGTAGGCGGCGCTGACGGTGTAGCACAGTCCGCGATTTTCTCGAACTTCCGTAAACAGCCGCGAACTCATTCCATCGCTTAGTACGCCGACTGCTGCCCGCGCCAAATAGTAGTCGTCGTGGTCGCAAGGCACTGCGGGGTAGGAAATACCAATTTGAGTTTGCGAGGACTCGTGAGGAATGTGGGCGTAGTTGCCAAGTGGTGCTGTTTCGTCGACCGGGTGCAAGTCTTTCGCCTCCCAATCGCCAAACAGCTGCTCCACATGGCTCAGGAATTTTTCCCAGTCGAAGTTGCCAGCGACGCTGAGGATGGCTCCGCCCGGATGGTAGTTAGTTTGCCAAAATTGTTGGACGTCCGACAGGGTCAGGGAACTGAGCGATTTCACTGAGCCCGCGCCGTGTCGCCCAAACGGATCGGGATAGGATCTGCGCCGCAATTCATTCATCGCCAGCTGAGGCAAGTCGTCTTCGAGTCCGCGGGCTTCCAGGATGCAAAACGACTGGCTGTCTTCGAATTGATCTTCCGGCAGATGCGGCCGACGAATCAAGTCCGAGTAAATGGTAAGAATATCGTGCAGGTTTTCCGCTGGCATCGAACCGCTGTAACCCGAGAACGTGACCCCAGCGTTGCTCGAGGAATCGGCGCCTAGCAGTTCCAAGTCCTCAACGAATTGGCGGCTGTCCCGCTTTCCACATCCGCGCTGCACCATATCGGTGGTTAGATTGGCCAGCCCCTGTTGCTCGACAGACTCGCGCGTGTAACCCGCAGGAAGCAGGAGGCTAAATGCGGTCGACTCCAACCACATCATTGGCTCGCCGAGTACGACGAGTCCATTTGCAAGTTGATGAGAATAGATCGACTGTGTCACTGCCGTCAGCTCGTGGTTGAAGAAGGAATGGTGGCGACCACCGATGTCGCAACGATCGATAGAGCGTACCGATACCCCTAGGCGTACGCAACCTCAGCAGTCTTATAAACAGTCTTTACCTTGCGAAATCCCAGTCGCTCGTAAAGCCGGATTGCGCCAACATTCTGCGCTGTTACTTCCAAATACGCTTTCGACAGGCCCGCGTCACGAAATCCCTCCAGCGCCTGCCAGACCAGCAGCGATCCCAGTCCCCGTCCGCGATGATCTGTCGTGACACCTATGTTCTGAATTGCGCCAACCCCCGAGTGGTCTATCAAACCCTGGATCGTGCCGACATATTCAGTCCGACCGCCGTTTTCGCTGTATTGGATCAGCCAAGTGGCTTCGGGAAGAAAACCGTCCCGACGAGAAATTTCCGTCATCAGACGGCGACAACCCTCGCGGTCCGCCAAACAAGGGAAGACGTTTGCGTCAATCTCCAGTCGGAAACTCTGCCACTTCGTGTCGGCGTGAATGTCTAGAAGTGAAGAGTGCCAAGAGATGAAATGGTAGCCGGGCGACAATGCAAGGCATTGGGATAGATCACTCCCTAAAGCGATTTCCATTCGGAACCTTTTGAAATACGTCAGACCCATAAAGACGCACCGACTAATAAAAGAGTTGAGAGGTACTTAGAAATATACCACCTCGCAACCGATTTATCGTATCGTTCGCTGCGATTTCGGTCAATTTTCCAGCCGCAAAACCTATGGCAACCAACTCCTCCCCGTATCGAGCAATACTGGTCGGGCCAAATCTTCGGCAAAATGGGGATAATCGCCCCGCACCCCAGACACCCGCACCCCAGAC
>JBLHLE010000084.1:0-12287 GCA_047620805.1 Pirellulaceae bacterium | reverse complement strand
AGATTTCGAGACGATCACTCGCGAAGCGCGAGGGCGACGAATTAACGCGGCGGCGGTGGAGCAAAGTTTGCTCGTTCGCAAAGCGACTGGCTTACTGCCACATGGCGGCGGACAACGTTTTGAAGCAGGAAGTCTTGCCGAGAAAGTATTGATCGATTGGATTTCGGCGGGCGCGCGCGGTCCTAGCAAGGAAGAAGCGACTGTCGCACACATTGCAGTAGCCCCCGCAAATGGCACACTCGCGGTCGGCGAATCCCAGCCACTTACAGTCACCGCAACGTACACGAATGGTCGTATTCGCGATGTGACTTGGATGACACAATTCGCCTCGAGCGACAGCAGCGTTTTGGAAGTTTCCGCAGACGGAGTAGTAAGGGCGGTGCGAAACGGCGAGACAGTCGTTCGTGCAACATTCCAAGATCAAGTTGAAATCGCGACCTTTGCCTCACCGTTTCCTGGCGAAGTCGATCCACAGTGGTATACGTATCGCAACAACAGCATAGACGACCACGTCTTCGACAAACTCGCCGCGTTGCGAATCGAGCCCTCGCCGTTATGTGACGACGCGACTTTCTTTCGTCGCGCGTTCCTTGATTCTATTGGGACATTGCCAACGCCGTCGGAAGTTCGTTCGTTCTTGGCCGACGCGAATCCGAACAAGCGAAGCGAATTGGTTGACCGACTCTTAAACCGGCCCGAGTTCGTCGATTTCTGGGCCCTGCAATTAGGCGATCTGCTCCAGAATCGGAAGGAACGCGATCACGACGTGCGCGGAGCCAAGGGAGTTCGCGGCATGCATCAGTGGTTGCGTACTCAGCTCAAAAACAGAGCGAGCTGGCGCGACATCGCGACGTCAGTTCTAACCGCCGAAGGACGATGTGATCAGGACCCCGCCGTCGGTTTCTATATTGTAACCGTGGGCGAAAAAGAAGCCTCACAATCCGAAGTAGCGGATTCCGTGGCACAAGCGTTTTTGGGGACTCGGATCGGTTGCGCCCGTTGCCATAATCACCCCTTGGAAAAATACACACAAGACGACTACTTCCATTTCGTCGCGTTCTTTTCACGGATTGCCCTCGATCGCAAAAAGCCGGAAGACGGTCATACGGAACTACTGGTCGGCAATCGGCACATGCTCAATCTGCATCGCGAACAACTGAAAAAACGCGTTGAACTCCAAGAACTTCAAAAGCAAAACGGCGATGCTCAAAAGATCGCCGAAGCTGAAAAACGAATTGCCGATTTGGAACAGCAACTCGAAACAGCTCGAATGAGCCCCGTGACCGTTTCGCAACCTCGCACCCATCAACAATTGCCGCCGCGACCGCTGGACCGGATGGAAATTGAAATTCCCGCCGGACAGGACCCGCGAAGTGCGCTCGTCCCCTGGCTGACAGATCCCGGCAACGAACAATTCTCCGGCGCAATGGTCAATCGTCTCTGGAAACACTTCCTGGGCGTCGGACTCGTCGAGCCAGTCGATGACTTGCGGGCTACGAACCCGCCCTCGAATCGCGATTTATGGATCACGCTCAACCGAGAATTCGTTGCGAGCGAATACGACCTGCGGTACGTGATGCGGATGATAATGAATTCGCGAACTTACCAGCTCTCCTCCTCAACGCGCAAGGCGAATTTCCGCGACGCGAGATTCTACTCTCATTTCTACGCCCGCCGCTTGCCTGCAGAAGTGTTACTCGACGCGATTTGTCAGGCGACCGGAATCCCCGAGCAATTCGCCGGATACCCGTTGGGAGTGCGCGCGATTCAAGTGCCAGATCCGGGAGTCGATTCCTATTTCCTCTCTTTGTTCGGTAGATCCGAAAGAACGACGGCGTGTGCATGCGAACGCAAAGCCGACGTAACGCTGCCGCAGTTATTGCATTTGCAAAACAGCGACGAGTTGTCTCGTAAGATAAAATCGGCGGACGGCTACTTGGAAACATTACTCACCGCCGAACCTGATAACGCTGCCGCGATCGACGCGTTATTCCTGAGTACCGTCAACAGTTTACCCAGTGACTCGCAACGAATTTCCATCTCGCAATTGCTCGAAACCGGTGATCGCAAAGAAGTGTTGCTCGACCTATTTTGGGCTTTGCTAAACTCTAAGGAGTTCACGTTTAATCGTTGAAACCAAAATGACTACATTTGATCTCCACCTCAATCGAAATCGTCGCGAATTCCTTCGCGTTGGCAGCCTTTCCGCAATCGGCCTCAGCCTGTCGTCATTCCTGGCTCAACAAACTGAAGCAGCCAACCAACGCCAGCGCCGCGCCAAATCCGTGATACTGGTCTATCTTGGTGGTGGCCTCTCGCACCATGACAGCTTCGATCCGAAGCCACAAGCAATCGAAGAAATCCGCGGGAAATACCATCCAATTTCAACTAACGTCGCAGGCTTGGCCGTCACCGAAATGCTGCCAATGATGTCGCAGACGATGGACAAAGTTTGTCTGGTTCGCAGCGGAAGTCACAACAACGACCATCACGAGACTGCGACTAACTGGGTGATGTCGGGACGTTTTGGTTCGGCATTCGGAGACTGGCCGGCGATGGGCGCTGTCGCTGCTCACGAAAGCGGATTCCCCGGTACACTACCGCCCTATGTCGCCGTTCCCCGCAATCCTTCGTTTACATGGGAACTGGGGAAGAGTGCTTTCCTGGGTGGTCGTTTCGAGTCGTTCAAAGCCGGCGATCCAAACCAAGAGGGTTATCGTGTTCGAGATGTCATTCAAGCCGAACCCATTCCACAAACCCGCGTCGATCGAAGACAATCACTATTGAAAACCGTGGACGATCTTGCTCGTCGCGTCGAAGGAAACGATCAGATCCAGGCATACGATCAATTTCAAAAACGAGCAACTGAAATGGTGCTGTCTGGGGAAGCTCGCGACGCCTTTACTATCGACCGAGAAGACGACAAACTGCGAGATCGTTACGGCCGCACGACGTTTGGCCAAAGCTGTCTGCTCGCCAGACGTCTAGTTGAGCGAGGAGTTACCTTCGTGACGGTAAACAGTGGCGGTTGGGATCACCACGCGAAGATCTGGGACGGACTGGAAAAGAAGTTACCCGACTTCGATCGCGGATTCTCGGCGTTAATCGAAGACATGCACGAACGCGGTTTGCTGGACGATACACTAGTCTTGGCAATAGGTGAATTCGGTCGATCGCCCAAAGTCAATAAGGATGTTGGCCGCGACCATTGGGCTCCCGCTGGCTCAATGTTGTTCGCAGGCGCGGGTGTCAAACCAGGCCGCGTTGTTGGCGCCACCGACAAGAACGGATCAAAGGCGACGGAAGCTCCGGTCGCCCCCGCGGATGTCGCCTTCACCGTACTCAGCTCGCTCGGTATCAATCCTCGCAAACAACTCAAAACACCGGACGGACGCCCCGTCGAGATACTTGACGAAGGCAAGCTGATCGAGGAACTGTATGTTTAGTACCTCAATGCGATACACTCTCCCCTTCGCACTCGTAGCAATCGCCGTCTCAAGTTATCTGTTGTCGTCGACCCACGCAGCGGAGCCTAAGGAGACAAAGCCGCTGGACCCGCCGCGTATTGCGATGTGCGTACCGCTCGCCCTCCCCACGGGAGTTTCATCTAAGTTAATCGTCAGAGGCTGGGGACTCGCCGAGGCAAAAGAGGTGCGGTCGTCCAATCCCAAATTGACTATTAAAATCGTTGCCGGATCAAAGTGTGAGGTCCCCAATGGACAGGACGCCAAACTGGTTGGCGATACGCAAATTGAACTCGAAGTGACGATTGCCGCCGATGTCGAAATTGGTAAAGCCGAGCTAACGATTGTTTCGCCCAGCGGAGAGAGTAAACCGCACACGCTACTCGTCGGTAGCGGTCATCTTGCCATAATCGAAAATGAGTCCAATGACGGATTCCGGCAAGCTCAAAAACTTCAAGTACCACAAGTCGTAGACGGACAAATACACGCAGACCGGAACGTCGATGTCTTCGAGTTCGAACTCTTGGAGAAGCAAAGCGTCTCGATCGAAGTTATCGCGCACCGCCAGGGCTCGAACTTGGACAGCTTACTCACATTGTTCGACACTGGCGGGACCATTATCGCCGTTAGTGACGATCACTCCGGAACTGCAGACTCACAAATCACCGCAGACCTCCCAGCTGGTAAGTACTTCATCAGTCTTCAGGACGCCCACGATCACGGCGGCCCCGCTCATCCGTATCGGCTAGTAGTGGCCGCTAAACCGTAGGCGAAACCACGAGCGTTTCGGCATACGGTTTGCAATTCATAAAAGACGGTTCGCGAGACTCGCATGCCGCAATCGTACAAATAACGTGGCGACCTAGTTTCGACACTCGTTTGACCTGGTTGCGCATGAATATCAACGAGGCCACCATCAACCGGAACACTGATGCGGTAAACGGTATAACCACCTTCCACATCGAAAGTATATTCAAACGTACACACACCGCCCTTTCGCTGGTTGATATCGACTGCCACAGAGCCCTGCCCCATCGGCAACAAGGCGCTCGTGATTTCACAGGTCGCGGAATCGAAGATTGGACTCGCTTCCGTCACGGCAATCTTGGTGGCGACGTCGTTCGCGTTTGGCGTTTTTGGAAGTGGAACGGTGGCGTCAGTTGCTTCACTTGGCACAACCTCCGACAATGTGGGCGGTTGGTCTCCCTGGCAGCCCACAATTGCGCCCAGTGCAAGGATGAACAGCCATTTTCTTGTCGACGACATAGGATCAGCCTCTGTTAGTCGGCGTTAGTTGGCGTTAGTCGGCCTGAGCTCTGGCGAGCCCAGCCACCATCAAAACTCATAACCCGCTGCGTTGGGTTACGAGAATACTGGGCTCGGGCGTACCCGCATACGCGGCCGAATAATGCTGACAGCCATTCAACAAATGTTCAACTTTCTTCGGCATTCTTCTCTGGCTAAGGGGTTAAACGAACGAAAACTTGGCGCTGTGAAACAGCGAATTGCCCTCAAAATTCTGGTAAGATGACGGCTCAATTGGACAAGCAATCCTCCATAGGACAATTCCGATGAAGCGATCAATCAGCATTTTAACTTTTGCGTGTGTCTTGGTGAGCGCAGTGAAGTTCACCGCCGGTGGCGATTGGTCGCAATTGCAGGGAAGCGCGACAAGATCGGGCAACGCGGCCGAGGTTGCCTTGGACAGTCCACTGGGTCTAGTCGCAGCCATTCCGCTGACCGACGGGATCTACGCCTCGCCCGTGGTAAGTGACGGGAAGGTATACGTCATTGATGGAGCGGGGGTTGTTTTCGCAATCGACGCCAAGACTCAGGATATCCTCTGGCGATTCGTCACCAAAGGCGGACCGGGCAACTGTAACAACGTCGCCGCGCCCGCGATTGTTGGACGTTACGTCCACGTGGGAACGACGGCTGGCTATTACTATGTTCTCGATCGCGATAGCGGAAAGGTCGTGAACGAAATCGACTGCGGCGAACCAATATTCGCCTCGCCTGCGGCTGCCGAGGATCGCGTTTACTTCGCCACGCTGGGCGCTCAGGTGTACGCGGTCGAGCCCAACGGCGAGATCGTTTGGACTTGGGACTTCGTCAAGGAAGTCATACAGTTCGACGGCAATCGCTGGAGTGGCGAAGAGTGGCTTGAACATCGCAAGGATCGTGTCACCTGGCGGGACCATTTCGTTTGTTCGCGAGACATCTGCGTCGTCGGCAAGACCGTTGTCATGCCCGCCGGCGGACGAACCATTTTCCTTGACGACGCGGGTGACACCGCGAAGCTTCGCTCAGTCGGATTGATTCCCGATTACGCTGGTTCGGAATATCCCGCAACGTTCGGACAGAGTGCCGACGAAGCGGGCAATGTGTACGTCCAATGGCATCGCCGGGACAACGCTGGTCGCGTCGAAATGATGCGTCTCGAGGGCGATCAAGTAAAAACCAGTTTCGTCCAAGGAACAGAAACATCGATTCGCTTGCTCGGTCTGTTGAGTTTCGCACCGGTCAGTATTCGGGGAAAAGACGTTTATCGAGTTCGTCCGGAACACGGTGTCGGGTTGTGTCGACACACCATAGGAGAGGAGCGGCCAGTTGTGCTGGGTGCGGCCGCAGCGGTGAGTCCACCAGTTATTACGCGCGACCATGTCGTTTACGGCGGACTCGATGGCAACCTGCACGTGGTTCCTCAAAGCGCTGGAGAGGCGTTGTCGCTGGCGACCGCGTTCGGCTCTCCGATTACTGCCCCCGTTGCCGTCGCGGATGAGAACATTTACGTCGGTTGCGAGGATGGCTATCTCTATATCTACGGCGCCAACGGCAAAGCGATTCTGCCGAAGAAGAACTTGCAAATAGCCAAGATCCGCAGCCCATTGCTGGGGCCCTGGGCCGACAAGAAATTCGATTGGTACACCAACTACGGCGACTTCAGCGGCTCTAACGCCAATGATCAAGGGTTGAAGCCACCGCTAAGAATGCGTTGGGCCAAGCGACTCGAAGGGACCGTAAAGCACCTGCCGGTCTGCGGTGGCGGGCGACTGTATATGCACACGGCCGAAGGACAGATTATCGCCGTCGAACAAGACACCGGACGGTTATTGTGGCGACGCCATTGGCCGGACGTCTATTTGTCGTTCACTTCACCACTCTACATCGACGGCAAACTGCTGGTGCCCCAAGCTGGCATCAAGCGTTCAATGATGCGCTGCCTCGACGCCGCTACAGGAAAGCTACTGTGGGAAGTACCGTTTACTGGATCGCCCAGTTGGAGCCGGCAATTCCCACCAGTTGTGCATGACAATATTGCCATCTATGCATCCGGATCCGGCCAGTACTCGTCCCAAGGTTCCGAACGCTACTTCACTTTCGGCGGAACGCCCGTCGATCACGAAGGCAAAGAAGTGATGAGTTGGATCTACTCCAACGACAATCCGTTCTACCCAAAAGACCACCGACCGCGCGTCTGGGCTTGGGACATGGAAACCGGCAAAGTAGTTTGGGAAAAAGATTTTTCGGAATACGGCCGAGGCGGAAACGACTGCGGGATCTGTGTCCACGATGGGAAGTTCTACTATTCATCGTTTTTCGGGTACTCCGCCAGCCAAAAGAAACGACGTGGATTACCCGCCGACAACAACGGACTGACTGCATGCCTCGAACCCAAAACCGGTAAAGTCGTTTGGTTGACGACCGATTATTACGTCACATCCAAATGCACGCTCAGCTCTCGGGACGGACGCATCTACCTCGGCGGAAACAATCGCGCTAGCGAAGACACGGAAGATCGGTTTGTGTGGTGCTTGGACGCCAAAGACGGCAAACTGATCTGGAAGTCCGATGCCGTGACGTCGGCGCTCAATGTTGTGAGTGTCGGCGAACGATTCATTTTTTCGAACGCCCTGCGCGGCAAAGGAAACATCTACGATCGTGAAACGGGTAAAGTGTACGCCGGCATCGAAACAAACTATGCCTGTTGCCGCTTCACGCTTTCAGAACCATACGTTCTGGGCGCGAACATGGACATGATCGACCTCGGCGGCGCAGGAAAACTCGTGTCGACCGGCCCCGCCATCGACTCGCGAGAATGCCTTGGCGCAGTCGTCTCCAACGGCAGGATTTTTTATATGTCGCAGGCCAGCGGTTTCGTTGTCTCGCAAACCTACGGACCAGCTTCCAAAAAACTGCCCGCAGTATGGGAGCGCAATTCGGAGTAGATTACACTGGCTCCACGCGGAACACACTGGTGTAAAAACTTACCAAGTCGCCAGTGAGATTATTACCCGCAGTCAAAATATGAATTAGCTCTCAAGGGATCCAATAATGAACGCACTTACCGCAAGCCTGCGAATCATCGCCTTCTCAATTATCGTCAGCGTCAGCGTCACAAACACCAACGCGGAAGAAGCCCCTTTTCCCGGCAACAAGGTGAACTGGCGGGGATTCGATATGTACCAGGATAAGGGAACGCGAGTGATTGTTCCCAAGAAAGTCGCCGTAGGAAAACCCTGGGTCTGGAGGGCGAGATTCTTCGGACACGAACCGCAGTTCGATCACGCGATGCTCGACAGAGGATACCATGTCGTTTACTGCGAAGTCGGTGGATTGTATGGTGCGCCGGAAGCAGTCGAGAGGTGGAATCAGTTTTACGACGACCTGCACAAGAAGCACGGCTTTGCGGAAAAAGTTATCCTCGAAGGGATGAGTCGCGGGGGCTTGATCATCTATAACTGGGCGGCTGCTAACCCTGAGAAAGTCGCGGCTATCTATGGCGACGCCCCCGTGATGGACTTCAAGAGTTGGCCCGGCCATACGAATGCCGGCATCCTGACGTCCTACGGATTCAAAGATGGGGACGAAGCCAAGGCCTATAAACTCAACCCCATCGACAACCTCGCGCCACTAGCCAAGGCTAAGATTCCGATCATCCACGTCGTCGGCGATCGAGACAAAGTCGTACCCGTCTCCGAAAACACCGGCATCGCCGAAAAACGCTACAAAGAAATGGGCGGCATCTTTGAAGTCATTCACAAAGACGTAGGTCATCACCCGCACTCCCTCAAGGACCCTCAACCTCTCGTCGACTTCATGCTGAAACACACTCAGAAGTAAAACGTTTCAGTCCACTGTCGAATCGCCTGCGATTTGAATCCGCATTGACTCTTTAGTCAGTTTCCTTTTGCGGACTGCTGATACGCCGCAAAATGAATGCGCCGTTTAATGGCTACGCCGCCTAATGCCCCGACGAGCTTACCCAACATCGACAGCCCAAAATCGATCTCAAACAGACAAGTGAATAGCGGAGTAAACGTCGAAATGCAAACTCTTGTTCATGAGCGCCTGTATACAACCAGCTGGCTATACATATCAAGCGATCTCGAAAGTAAAAGTTGTTTTCAAACGAAGACTTCTTTTCGAAAAATAAGACTGTGAACGGGCCAACAGTGGTGTAAACTGCGAGTGGCGAGCAACTTACCTAGGAGTACCATCATGCTACGACGAGCTGTTATTCGGTTTGCAGTTGTAATAATTCTAGCCACTGCGATAGGTGCCTTAGCGATAGGTGCCTTAGCGAACGGGGCCTTGGCCGACGAACCTCTACGGGTTGGTATCCTGGGAATTGACAACTACCAGGCGCTGGCGTTTACCCAGCTGTTCCATAAGCCTCCTGCTGACAACTCCGATTTGATAGGCCTGAAAGTTGTCGCAGCGTGGCCCGGCGGGAGTCCGGATTTCGAAGAAACGATCACGGACATCGAACGTTGGCGACCCCGCCTTATCGAACAGGGTGTTAAGATTGTTGAGTCGGTCGACGAAGTGCTAGAGCAATCAGATGTAGTGATGATCATGACGATCGACGGTCGCGCTCATCTGAATTTGGCGAGACGAGCACTAACGGCCAAAAAGCCTCTCTACATTGGTCGACCGATGGCCGCATCGCTGGAGGATGTCATCGAGATGTTTCAGATTGCCGAAGAAACCAAAACACCTTTGTTCTCTTGTTCACAACACCGATACAGCCCTGGCTTCAGTGGCATGAGAGATCATCCCGAAGTGGGAAAGGTTCAAGGCTGCAATGTCTATGGAGGCTGTCCAGTCGTGCCACACCACGGCGATTTCTTTGGCCACGTTATTCACAGCATCGAAACGCTGTACACCATTATGGGTCCCGGCGTGGAGTCTGTGACGCGAGCCAATACGAGCAGTGCCGAATCGGTAATGGGAGTATGGAAAGACGGACGAATTGGAACCTACCGCGGCATTCGTACTGGAGCCGTTAAATACAGCGCGCTGGTTTTCGGCGACAAAGGAGTCGCTCCTGCTGGCAAGTATGGATACGCCGCTCCGGTTAACGGCGTAGTCCCGAAAGGACGCTACATGGGTTACGAAGGTGTGGCGACAGAAATGGCAAAGTTCTACAAAACTCGCAAGCTTCCGATCGATCCTAGTGAGACGATAGAAATCTTCGCATTCATGGAGGCGGCGCACGAAAGTAAGCGCCGCGGGGGCGTCCCAATTAAACTGGACGAAGTGCTCAGCGCAGCGCAAAAACGAGTCGAACAACGCTCAAACGCGCAAGCTCCTTAAGGTGAATACGTAGAAGTTGCAGGTTGCTCGGCGGCTTCGTTGTTTCAGTGCCCGTCATTTCAGCACGCGTCATTTCAGTAGGCGAACCAGCCAAGATATTGCCGCTCGACGATTCTGCCACCGAAAAAAAGGACAAGGATAAAGGTAAAAATCCTGGCACCCGACAACTAAGCCATCACTTAGCGCCTGCCTCAACTTCAACTCTGCGTGGGGAAGTAACTCGCAAACAGTATCTATTGACTCAGTCTCTCGATGTGGTATTAGTTTGCCACATGGCAAATTAATGCCACTTCACTGGGAGAATTTCCGATGGCTAAGAAGCGTGCTGATCAAGATCTTGCTCGCCGCGAGCGACAGATCATGGATGTCATTTTCCAGCTTGGCGAAGCTACGGTTGGGGAAGTTCTGGAAAACCTCCGCGATCCTCCGAGTTACTCGTCAGTCAGGACGATCATTCGGAAGATCGAATCAAAGGGGCTTCTAAAACATCGCCAGGACGGTAAGCGCTACGTTTATCGAGCGACACAATCGCGAGAAACCGCCAGTCGCTCCGCCGTCCAAAAAATGATGGACGTCTTCTTCTCAGGCTCTGCACCCGATACAGTCGCAGCGATTCTGGACGTCTCTTCAGATTCCCTCGACGCCGAGGATCTAGACCGAATCTCACAAATCATCGAGCGAGCGCGAAAGGAAGGAAAGTAACATGTTCACTTTTCAAACGATCGAGACCCTCGCAATGCTTCTCTTGGATACGGCGGCGAAAGCGACCGTGTTGCTTTCGTTGACCTGTGTTATAGCGTGGCTGCTACGGCGAACATCGGCGGCACTGAAGCATTCGATTTGGTCCCTCAGTCTGCTGGCCCTGATTCTCTTGCCTGCCGCATCCTGGATGTTGCCATCGTGGCGAATTCCAATCCTCCCCGCAGTGCAGTCGCCCGAGCTTGCGATCGCCTCAATCGCAACCGATACGAATCCGTCGAGTCGAACTTCGGATCTACCTAGATCAGCCAGGCAGGCCACCGCTAGGCGAGATCGGGATTCTGGCCACTTCACTTCAAACCGCACGACCCAAAGTCGCGAGGGGCTTAAGCACTCGTTCCCACCATCCTCGCCGCAACAGCCAAACTTGAAAACATTGGCAGCGGAGTTGCCAGTCAACGCAAGTGGCGAGATGCGCGAGCCCGTGTCTACGACGGCAACTGAGTCCCAGGAACCAAACGATCAAATAGCGACCGGGACAATGTTAGTGACCAGGAAGGGGAGCGTCTCGATCATCGCCCTGTTCTGGATATTGGGAGTCGCAGTTTTTGGAGCGTTGCTGGCGACGAGTGTTTGGAGAACATTGAATTTCCGTCGACGCTCCCGGCCCGTCCACGACCCAGTATGGTGTCGTCTGCTAACTGAAATGAGCCAGCGACTACAGTTGCGGCAATCGGTTGAACTCCGCGAATACGACGGACCAATCGTGCCGCTAACTTGGGGAGTCATTCGTCCGGTCGTTCTAGTGCCACGTAAATCGAGAAAATGGAGCGAGTCAATGCAGCGAGTCAATGCAGCGAGTCAATGCAGCGAGCGGTTTTGCTCCATGAACTCGCGCATGTCCAGCGGGGCGACGTCGCCCGCCAACTGATTGGACGAATCGCGTGCACGTTGTACTGGTTTCATCCCCTTGCCTGGTATGCTCTAGCGCGATTGCGACAGGAGCGCGAGCAGGCGTGCGACGACGCGGTGATCCAATCCGGTGAAAAGGCCAGCGACTACGCGGAGCAACTGTTGCGCGTGGCGCGGCTTTGCTGTAATCCACATGACCTCTCGCTTGGTGCGAACTCATTGGGCGTCGCAATGGCAGAGGGAAACAGCCTGGAGCTTCGAGTTGAGTCGTTGTTTGACGCTGGGCGAAGCCATCGCCCAGCGCGAAAGGGCGTCGCATTATTGCTGCTATTCCTGTGTACACTAGCACTGGGAACGGTCGCGAGCATCGAGCCCGTACCAGCAACGGCCGCCGCTCGAGACAAGACTGGTGACACGCCAGAGGCCGACGGTAATCGCTCCACTCAGAACGATACATTGCCTCAGAACGATACATTGCCTCAGAACGATACTTTGCCTCAGAACGATACTTTGCCTCAGAACGATACTTTGCCTCAGAACGATACTTTGCCTGTAGCCGACCCAAGCTCGGACAAAACGCCCGAAGCCACTCCCCCAATTCCCCTTGGTGCA
>JBLHLE010000083.1:0-12343 GCA_047620805.1 Pirellulaceae bacterium | reverse complement strand
CTGGACGTGCTGCGGATCAAAGCCGTTAGAAAAAAGTCCACCGAATCAAACGCAAATGCTCCGGCACCGTAATATGATGATTAAAACGACAACATTGTTCCAATCCAGGTATTGCATTTGAACGTGCCAGAATTGAAGCTAGAAGAGTGGGATGCGAAGATTTCTACTACAGGGTTTTGAATGAACCAGTACCGTCGAATTGTCGATGAAATCCAGAATATGATCTACGCGGCTGCGATGGTTGATCGCGCCACCGTAGAACCAATTGCCGCTGAGTACCGCACGGTTTGTATAAGCGTAAACGGGCGGATTCGCGATATCGGCTTGCTGCTGCAGCGTGGACTGCGTAGCGAGGCAATTCATCAAGCGGAGATCGAGCCGCCGCTGCTGGACGTCGTCACAATTCTCGACTTCCTCGAACTTCCACAATGGCTAGACCTGACCACTCGGCTGGGAATTCCCCGCGCTCCAGCGCTGCTCATCGACACCGCCGCGGAACTGAACGATGCATACGCCGATGAGAAACCGCTGGAGAATCTATTGCGGACACACCGCTTGCTGGCGATTGGCCGCGCTCCAATTGCGGCTCGCATCGCCACACTCCGCAAGATCGCGAAATTCGATTTTCGAAACAACGTGTGGAATGATGACCTAAAAGAATACGAGGCGGTTCGATTTGTCGAACTTCGCGGTGAAATCTCGCTCGCCTGCAAACAAAATAACTTGAAAGCCTTAACCGCCTTAAAGTCGGAATTGGACAATAGTGACTGGCTCTGCGAGCCTCCTCACGAGCTGATAGACTACGCGCAGAAACAGGCGGGTGCGTTGTTCACCGACAAATCGCGGGAACGGGTGGCCGATCTAGCGCGGCGACTACAGGCCGCAATGAACGCTTTGGATTTTGAACTCGCCGAACAACTCATTCCCAAATGGCAAACCTGCCTACAACATGCTCGCCTGAATGCAGCCGATCCAAGTGTAATGACAGCTCAACGCGTTCTCGAATGGGTCGAACAAGAACGAGCAGCTCACGCCGAACAGGAAGAAGCAGACTACCTGCGACAGCGAGAACAATCGGAGCTCGACGATTTCAAAGCTGCGGTGAAGGGAGACGTAACCGAGAAGAAGCTACTTCAACGACGCGAACAGCTTCGTCGCGCGGGCGTAAAGATTCCCAAGTTTCTAGATGGCCAGTACAACGAGCGACTCAAACAATTGCGACGCAAACGATTCATCTTCTACGCGGCTGTCGCCGGCGGCAGCGTTTTTGCTATAGCACTAGTCTTCGTTCTCGTTTGGCTCATCATCAGCTCTGTAAATCCTTCCTAACCAGTTTAACAAGTCGTGCCCTATGCCTCCCCAACACTACTACACTCGAATTCGTGGAACGGTTCAAGGACCGTATACCGATGATGAGATCCAGTCGATGGCGCGACGCGGCCAGTTGGGGCGGATGCATCATATTTCCGAAGATGGTCAAACTTGGCAACGCGCTGAGGCGTACCCGCATTTCTTCATGGTCATCACGCCGCAAGTTTCGACTTTGGTTCCCCAGCAGCAACCAGTTCATCGACAGGAACAACATCAAGCACCGCGCGAAGAACCGCCGGTCAGCGCTGCGCACGCCAACCAAGTACATTCTTCCCAACAACGACCATCAGCGGAAGACGGTTTTGTCGAGCCAAATTCACTCGAAACCCAACAGCCTTTTTACTATTCGCAAATGGGCGAACAACTCGGGCCAACGTCATACCATAACGTGCTGGCAATGGTTCGTTGCGGCGAGTTGACTCCTTTCGATTTAGTTTGGACCGAGGGCATGACGGAGTGGATGGAGATACAATCGTTGCCCACGCTGTTTCCGGTCGTTGGCACTCATTCTAGGCCTGAAAGTGACAGAAGAGATCGCAATCCGTCGGAGCCTACCTGGTCGGGAATGGCAATCGCCAGCTTGACCTTATCGCTAATACCTTTGTTCGGACTCAATTGCCCTTTGGCGATCGTTTTCGGTGCCGTCGGCATGCAGCAGATCATGAAATCCGACGGCCGCATCAAGGGATTTTGGCTGGCAGTTGCCGGCATCATCATCGGTGTCATTTCCATGTTGACCTGGGCGATCGTGTTGATTTCGATGATCAACAACGCATAATGTTCACAAACTCCAATCTGGCAAGTAGTCTCCATGGAAGTCACCTGCAAAAGATGCGGCGCTCAATTTCGCCTGGCCCGAAACCCGGGTCGCGCGAGACTTCGCTGCCCATCGTGCCAATGGTACTTCCAATTGGAAGAGCCGAATTCCGCAAAGCAGTTCTCGGCAGATGGCGAACTTTCCCAAGCTCGCCCCGACCCCCACTTCGACACCCGTCCGAGTTTAGTGGAACCTCGCTCTATTCCGATGCAGCAAGAGGCAAAGCCAAAAAGCCAGTTCTGGAAATGGGCCGGGTTTACTTTGCTGATCACAGGACTATTACTTGTCTACCCAATCACCGAGTACCGTCGCTGCCGACGGGCCGACCAACAATATGCCGCTGCGATAACTGCCGCCAATTCCTGGCTCGCTAACAACTCGCTCGATGGCTTTGAGCTCGTCTACGAAGAACTAAGCGATTGCATCGGATACACGCGCATCGGTAAAGACGAAACGCTGGAGGAATTACGGGGCCAGATTGTCGATCGCCGGAACACGCTCTACGCAGAAAACAAGCGAGCTGCAGCGGACGAAGCCATCGTCAACCGCCGCTGGCAAGAGGCCGAAGCCTTGTTGCTGGAATACTTAATCGAAGGATACGGCGATCGCGAAGAAGAAGCGCGAGCAAGGCTAGCCGAAGTTCGACAGCACCTCGATCCGTCTCTTCCCTAGCATTCCAAAATCATCCACTGTTTCCGGGTTTTGCCGAGCCCCGAATCAGCTCACTTCTCGCCCGCAATCGCTTCCGCAATATTGTGGCCGTGATCACGCACGCGAGCGTACGCGTTTAATGCCGCGAGATAGGCGATGATAATTACCGGAGCCAGCTCGGCCTTCGACAATTCCTCGAGATGCTTTCGGCGCAGTTGCTTGATCTCGCCGCGAATCCGCTTGGACATCGGCTCCGTCTTCGTCACAACTTCAGGATCATTTTTGGCCAATGCTTGATTAATAACCGAAATGTATTCGGCTAGGTGCCGGTTGAGTTGGCCGAGGTCGTGACGTTGTCCCGGAGTAAAACGATGGCCATCGCGACGCAGCTTTCTGTCAAACTTGTCCAAGTTTGCGATGTAGTCGCTGACCGATTCATATTCGTCGGCCATCCGCAATTGACGTCGCGCCTCATCGGCAACCGCATGCGGGATGTTTGCTGACAACAGATTCGTCACAAATGCCGCGAGTTCATCCTGCATCGAATCTAGCACCTGCTCACGTTCCACAAGCTTATCGCCCAATGCCTTATCGGGATCGTCCTGCTGTAGTAGCTCTGAAAGCCAGTCGAGCATGTTAGAACAGCCTTCTCCCATCTTCTGAATCTCCTTCCGCGACTGCTCGATCGCGAACAAGGGAGTCTCCAACATACGCACATCGAGATCCGTGAGGTGAGCCTTCTCTTCAAAACCCTTTGCCGGCACAATCTTCTTGAGCAGCTTGACGAATAACGGGACGAAAGGAAGAAAGATCAACGTGTTCGTAATATTAAATATTGTGTGCGTCGCGGCGATCATAGGCGTCGTGTAGGGCAGCGTTTCCATGCCATCTTTCATAACGACCTGGGTCACATCGACATTCACCACAAGTTTTACGATTTCGTAATACCATGAAAATATTAGCGTGACCCAAAAAACGCCGAGCAGATTGAAAATCACATGAAAATATGCCGCCCGACGAGCGTTTGTTGTGGCCCCTATAGAAGCCAAATACGCTGTGACTGTCGTGCCGATGTTCTCGCCCAAGACGAGCGCGCACGCCGACTCGCATGAGATCACACCCTGCGATGCCAGGGAAATCGTAATACCGAGTGTGGCAGATGACGACTGCACCAACATCGTCAACATACACCCCGCCATAGCGCATTGCAGAACTCCAAAGTAACTGTCGGCGCTGAAACGGTGAAACCAAGCCTCAAAACCTTCGTGGTGCTTGATGATTGCACAGGCGTCCTTCATGGTCTCCAGACCAAAAAAGATCATGCCCACACCCATGATCGCCATAGCCCAGTATCGCCAACGGTCGCCTCTAGAAAATAGATATGCAAACGCGGCAGCGCCCAAAATTGGTAGCCCATACTTGCCAATTTTGAGTACCAAGATCCAACCGGTAATGGTAGTGCCAATATTCGCGCCCATAATCACGCCGATCGCCTGCGATAGTTGCATGAGACCGCCATTGACGAATCCCACGACCATTACCGTCGTGATGGAGCTCGACTGTACAAAACACGTCACGACTACCCCAACGATCGTTGCGAAGATTCGGTTATTCGTGACGACGCTAATGAGCTTCCGCAAGCTACTGCCTGCAACCGCCTGCATACCTTCTGACATGTTCTTCATGCCCAAAAGAAAAATGCCCAATCCGCCAACAAGTCCATAGACCAATTCCATAGCATCAAAATCATCCTTGGGCCAACCGGACACCTCCGACCAATCCTCGATCTTGCCGCTCTCGCCACAAATTTCGGCGAGTTCTTCGATCGAGATGGTGTCGATCGGCGAATCCTTGTGGACGTAAACCGAGAGGGCGTCCCGCGCGACCTCAAACTCCGCAATCTTCTTGCCCGTCTTTTCTTCAACCTCGGCACGCTCTGCTCGCGTTATCTGACGACTTGAGTTCGCGACGTCCACCGAACCATTGACCAAACCTTCGATCCCTACGCCAGATCCGCCCGCTGCAACTTCAACAACAATATTGGCTCGTTGCTTAGAGTAAGTTTCGCCCCACTGCTTGGCCATTACCGCCATCGTATCGGACCCGGCGACTCGAATCGTCCCCTCCCCGTCCGAACTAACCTGCGTTGACTGCTGTGGCTCTATTGGAACAAAACCTGCTTCCGTTACGATCCGCTGTCCAGCTTCCGATCGAATCCAATGGAGATACTCGTTGGCGGCACCCGGTTCGTCGAGCACATAGATGTACAGCGGTCGAGCAATCAAGTAATCGCCGCTTTTCGTATTCTCAACATTGGGAGCGAAACCGTCGCCGCCCTTCTTTGCAGAGATCTTAAGTGCCTTCACTTCGTCGGTTGCGAAAGCCATCCCTGCAAACCCGATCGCACCGGGCGTTATCGCCACGTGGTGAATGACTTTTTCGGAACTCGTTTCTACCGCTATATGCGATTTGAACGCGCCCTCTGCTCCCAGAACGGTGTCGCGAAAATGAGCGTACGTGCCTGAACTTGCGGGGCGGCCAACACGAATGATCTCCAGCCCGTCCGATCCATCACAGCCGGCGAAAAATATCGATAAGAAAACCAATAACGAGACGCGTTGAATGGTGTGCATGCGAATCCTAGCTACGTGACTCGGTTACAAGAATTATTGAGATCGAGAGATGTTAAGATACTGTTAAGAGACGACGATTCTACACTGCATTCCTGCCACGACAACAAACTGACGAGCAGAGTTTGAGCCCGTATGTTGCGCGCGAATTTCGACGGAATCGTCGTAACGTCTTTGCTGCCAAAGACAATCGAGCGCAGCTGCACCCAACAGAAGAAAATCTTCGCCGCAGGGATTTATTTAGAAGGGGCCCACCAATCGCCAAATACTGCAAAGTCAGCGGGGACCAAGTTGACGCGGAGGGTTCGCTAGGCTGCGAGTCTTCCATTTTCCCGCACTATAGGTTGCCAGACTGGCTATCTGCACGAAGCGCAGAATTCCCGCACACAGCGATATCAAGACGCAACAACTTGTGTGAACAGCGGGCTGTTGCAGTTGCGACTAGTTGCCCAATTTGGAATGGCGAATGTCGTCACCTTTGGCGAAGTAAACGATCTCTTCGCAGATGTTTGTGCATTGGTCGCCCATGCGTTCAATGGCTCTCGCGATCAGGATGACGCCCAGCGAAACTGCTGTGGAAACTCCCGTCATGGAAAGCACTTCCTGCAAGACCTGGTCGTTGAACGCGTCGACTCGGTTGTCCGTCCGAATAACGATATGTGCTTTATCGCAATCGGCGTCCCTGAACGACTCGACGGTGTCGTCTAGCATCGAAGCTACCAGCTCGCACATTTTGATGACGATCTTTAACGACGGGATCTCTTTATTCCCCGCAACCAGCTCGATGTACTTGCACACGTTCGTCGTCTGATCGCCGATTCGTTCCAATTCTGACGCAATCTTTGTCGCACCTAAAACGAACCGCAAATCACTTGCCACAGGACTATATACCGTCAAGAGCCGGATCGCTTCATGGTCGATGTCCAATTCCATCTGATCCATGCGATACTCAAGCGCATAAATATGCCTGGCAACGGAAGTCTCGCCAGTCCGCAAAGATTCGGTGATTCCTTGCAACATCTCCTTCGCCATATCGGCCATGGCGAAAACTTGCGAGCGCAGATCATCCAGTTCCTGGTCGAATTTCTTCATCGTGTGTGCCTTAGTGAATCGCCGGAGTTTGTGAATATCAAGTGAAGGGTAGAAACTTTATCCATACCGACCTTCGATATACATCGCGGTTTCTTCCTTTTTCGGGTTCAAGAACAGGTCGGAGGTCACTCCATGTTCCATAATTTCACCCATTAACATGTAAATACACTCATCGGTCGCCCGACGCGCTTGGGCCATGTTATGAGTAACTATAAGAATAGTATACTTTTCTCTCAAACTGGCAATCAGGTCTTCGACTCGTTCGGTTCCGACTGCATCGAGAGCCGAGCATGGTTCGTCCATCAAAATGATCCGCGGTTTCAGTGGCAGCAGTCGCGCGATACACAGCTTCTGTTGTTGTTCCAGGGTAAGCTTCGTCGCCTTCATTAGGAGGTTACCATTGATATCGTCCCACAGGCCGACTTCTTTCAATGCTTCCTCGGCAGCGTTCAACAATTCATCGCGATTCCGTTTCGTATGAATTCGCAATCCGAAAACGACATTCTCGAACACTGAAATCGGCAACGGATTCGGACGTTGAAAAACCATCCCAACGCTCTTCCTCAACTCGCTTAGCGAAACATCTTCATCGTAAATGTTCTTGTTGAGAATCTTGATCTCACCCTCGGTGGTCACGTTCCCATATCGCTCATTGATCCGATTGAAGCAACGCAGCAGAGTCGTTTTGCCGCAGCCGGAAGGTCCGATCAACCCAGTGATGATGCCCGGGCGAACGTTGATATTTACGTTCTTTAAAGCCTGAAAGTCACCGTACCACAAGCTCAAGTCTTTGGCAGCGATACTATACCGTGCGGCATTGTCTTCCGTAGCTTCAGCCTTTGTCGTTTCGGTATTCATTAGCCAAAGTCTCCGGTGACGTAGCGCTTGGTGAGTTCATTCTTCGGATCGGTGAACATCTCCTCCGTGTCGCCGTACTCGACCAACTTCGATGCATTGATGAACGCGGTTTGATCGGCTAGACGATGTGCTTGCTGGACCAAGTTAGTGACCAGAATGATCGTCATTTGGTCCTTCAGCTCGAGTAGCACGTCCTCAATTTTCATGGTCGTCACGGGGTCGATTGCGATCGAAAATTCGTCCAGGCAGAGAATCTCCGGTCGATGCGAAAGAGCCCTCGCGAGCGTCAGGCGCTGTTGCTGCCCACCGGACAATTTCGTACCCAGCGAATGCAGCCTGTCTTTCACTTCGTCCCACAAAACTGACTGCTTCAGGCAGCGTTCGACGAGTGCATCGAGTTCGACTGGATCGTTTAATCCAGCTCGTCGAGGAGCGTACGCTACGTTTTCGTAGATCGACAACGGCAAACCGACAGGTAACGGAAATACCATTCCGATACGTCGTCGCAATTCGTAAACATTCCGTATGCGGGCAACGCTTTCGTCCTGCACCAGTACATCCCCTGCGACTTTCGCCGAGTCGATAAAATCGATCGTGCGATTGATACATTTCAGGAATGTGGTCTTACCCGAGTTGGCGGGTCCAATAATTCCGAAAATCGTCTTTGGAAGAATGCTTAACGAGATGTCATCCAGCGCGACGTGATTTCCGTATCGCACTGTGACGTTTCTATATTCAACATGAGGTGTCATGGCTACCACTTCTTTCGCGACCGCAAGTAGACGCGGAGTCCGATGGACAAACTGTTGACTGCCAGAACAAGACCGATCAGCACGACTGCCGTGCCGTAAACGACCTCTTCCGGAGCATTGTTAACCTGCGTCATCAATGTATAGAGGTGCATCGACAACGCCATGACTTTGTCATTCAGTCCGTACGGGAACCAATAACCAATTCCCTTATCATCGACCCTCAGATAAAACGCCGCACCGGTAAACAGAATAGGTGCTGTTTCCCCAGCTGCTCGAGCAACTTGAAGAATCACACCAGTCAGGATTCCGCTGATCGAGTTCGGCAGCACGATGGTGCGAATCGTCTGCCACTTTGTCGCCCCCATGTTCCAGCAAGCTTCGCGAAATGACATTGGAACCGCAGCCAGCGCCTCGCGCGTACTGGTAATGATCACAGGCAGCGTCATTATCGCCAAGGTGGCCGAAGCCGCTATCAGCGACTCGCCAAAGTTGGCAAATAACACGAACGCACCGAGTCCAAACAAAGCGTGCACGATACTTGGAACACCCGCCAGATTAACGACCGCCAAACCGATCAGTCGATTCAGCCAGTTATTCTTGGCGTATTCGTTCAGATATATGCCGGCGAAAACACCGATGGGAGCGGCGATTAGGAGCGATATTAGCACTAGGAAAAACGTGCCTGCCAACGGCGCCCAGATTCCACCTGCCGTCATGCGATCGCGAGGATTTTCAAAGACGAAACTGAACGATAAGGCCGGCATCGCTTTGTAGAACAAAAAGCCGAGAATGCCAATCACTGGTATGACCAGAGCCATCACCATCAAGAAGAAGATGAATTTGACAACGGTCTGCTGAAAACTCTTCGATAGTTCGCTACTCGTCGCCGTAAAGATAATGCGGCGGTGAATTTCTACAGCCTTGACGGTACCAGCCAATTTGCCATCTTGAGCTAGATCAGACACCGCCGACTCAAGATCTGGCCATGGATCTTGCTCCGATCCATTGCCAGTCTGACCCATCAAGTGAGTATCGAAATAGTACTTCCGCGGTTTGACATTATGCGCACTGCCAGGATCGCCAGGAACCAACCTAATGCAATCGACTGGCGAGTCGCTGGGAAGCTTCGCTACAGCTGCCAGAGCTTCTTCCCACGAGGCATAGCAATCGTTGCCCGCCGCGGGAGAAATGAAGATTTCGTGTATTTTCGTTTGGTCATTATTCATTCGTTACCCGCCCTTTATTCCCTTCACCGCGAAATCGGCCAACAGGTTCACAATGAAGGTAATGACGAACAGCACGACACCGATTACAAACAGCACATGGTAGTGATCGCTTCCGCGGGCCGCCTCGCCAAGTTCAGAAGCAATTGTCGCCGTGAGCGTTCGGGCCGGATCAAACAGACTGGTCGGAATCTTAACGGCGTGACCAGTTGCCAGTAACACTGCCATTGTCTCACCAATCGCTCGACCCACGCCCAGCAACACGGCGGCCAACAAGCCGTTCTTGGCCGCGGGGAATAACACGCGATACACGGTTTCCCATTTGTTCGCGCCAAGCGATAGCGCCGCCTCTCGATAAGAATCGGGAACAGCCTTCAACGCATCTTCGCCAACCGAAACGATCACTGGAACACTCATCAACGCCAAGATGAGACCGGCGTTAAAAATATTCACGCCGATGTGTGAAAGTCCCAGGTCAATTATTATTGGTCCAATTACGACCACTCCTATGAATCCCCAGACTACAGAGGGAATGGCCGCCAGCAGTTCGATGATAATCTTCAGGGTCTCGCGAACTCGCGGGCTACAAAATTCCGACACGTAAACTGCGGCTCCCAAGCCAAGCGGGACGGCAATGACCATCGCCAATATCGTCACTGCAGCAGTGCCCGCCAATAAGGCTAGAATTCCGTAACTCGGTTTGATCGTCGAATCGGGTCGCCACTTGGCGCTCGTGAAAAACTCGACCGCATCAATCTCGTTCCACCCGGTGGGCGGCGATTGGTCGAAATCTATGAACGCTTGCCCAAAGACAAAAACAAATATCGCAAACACGAACACGATGGCGCTCCACCCACACAAGCGTATGAGCAATTCTACAATCGGTTCAGTGGTGTCAAAAAAGACGTCCAACATACCGCGAAACGAAAAGGATGAACCCTGTCGTCGCGGTATTGACTGCTGACCCACCTGATCATCAGAAGGACTATTCGCCATTCTTAGGCCAACCTTTTAGTTGAGTCCAATCTGTAATTTCGCCTTCGTCGCCATAAATTTCCGCCAGCTCTTCGATCGAAATACTCTCCAGCGGATTTTCTTTGTGAACGTAGACGGCTAGTGCATCCAAGCCTACGATGATTTCAACCACCTTCTTCCCTGATTTCTCTTCGGCTTTCTTCTTTTCCTCTTCCTTCATTTCGCGGCTGGCGTTGGCCATGTCAACGGTGCCATCGATCAGCTTGGCAATTCCAGTACCAGATCCACCACCGGAAACCTGTGGTTGAATATTCGGATTCGCTTCCGTGTAGGTCTCGGCCCATGCTTGAGCCAAGTTGACCATCGTATCGGATCCCGCGATCTTCAGCGTTGCATCACCTTCGGGTGCGCTACCTTCGACGGCAGGACCAGCAGCGACGGGCACGTATCCAATCTCCGTGACAATGTCTTGTCCAGCTTGCGACCGAACCCAATCGATATAATGTTTCACAGCACCTTCGGGTTCGCCCAGAACGTAAATGTAAAGCGGACGAGCGATTGGATATTTGCCACTCTTTGCATTTTCAACGTTTGGTGCGGCTGCTTCGCCACCCTGCTTTTCCGAGATGCTTAGCATTTTCACTTCCGGTGTCGCGTAACCCATACCGCTATAACCAATAGCCGCGGGAGTTTTCGCAACCAACTCAACCACATCCTTCGAGCCCGATTGATCGATTGAGCCGAGTTTAAACTCGCGATCTTTACCAACCACTCGTTCGCGGAAGTAATGGTAAGTTCCCGAGTTATTCTGACGGCTTACGCGAATGATCTCGAACTTCGTTTCACTCCCGCCACCACCACAACCAGAAATACTCGCACACATTGCCACTGCAGCGAAAAACATGACTAACGATCGTGTCATCGATTTAATCTCCTCGGGACCAGCTGGCTGTTATCAGCCGACAAGCTGATTCCAGAATTCTAAAAACAATCACATTACATTCGCGTCAGAATGAAGGTAACTGCTGTTTATGAAGAAATTGTTAAGATGGCGTTAAAACAAATATGTTTCCATAAGATGCCTTTGCAATGGCTTTTACGACGAGCAAACACCTCGGTCCAAGCACTCTATTAAGAAACAATGAGACCGCTTTATCGCGCGACCGTTGGCGATCTACGGCTCCCCAAAACAAACCGGGGAGGGGCTCTTTGTAGACCGCGAGAAAGGGCAGCGCAATTTCGGCTGGGAGTTCATATTGCACCTTCTCTACCGAATCGTTTCATACATCGTTGGTACATCGACGTATCTCGCGATCCCCCAAACTCGGCACTCCTGACGGCGGTGATCATCCCAGTGAGGTTTGCGGATAGCGGAGGCGATTTCCGTAACGCGATCGAGGTCGCTGACGAGGGCATACTCGTTGATGTCTTCTACCGAGTAAATCGATGGAAACGCGCCGCAATTTGTCAGCACACTAATTGAGTCGTACGAATCGAGGATATCATAACCACGAAACGCGAATCCATTCGGCGGCTCAACGAAGCTTGTTGGCTCTTCTGTTAGTGCAAGAATATTGTGCCGAAAGCAATCGTAATCGATGCGTCGTCTCAGATACTTGGCGTCGCGAAAAAACGACGTCCGATAGTCAGCGTGAATATTGTATTGCCAGTCTTCGTCTGCTAATTCGTCAATCAGGGACGGACAAAGCATCGTGTCGATAGATACGATTTCGCGAATATGCTGGAATCCTGTCCACTCAATAAATCGCGACCATGAATCACCGTTGCGTTGGTCGAACCTCTGACAGGCGGCAAACATCCTGGACATAAATATTATCCTTAACCCGACGGTTCCTCGCTGTTAGTGAACCGCCAATCCCTCTGCCAAAATGATTCGGCGACGTACTTCCCAGCAATCGTTTGAAATAACAGATCTATTGGCCACTAAATGACTAACGTCCGACATCACGGATT
>JBLHLE010000082.1:0-12353 GCA_047620805.1 Pirellulaceae bacterium | reverse complement strand
AATTGAATCACACAAATCACAAAACCTCGCTCACTTATCCCAAACGGTTCAAGCGCGCCACGATAGCAGCCGATAAGTACAGTCAACAGTGCGACTAAGCCAGACTCTCATATTCGCAATATTTTAAAAATACTTAGTAGACGTTTCGACGTCGTTTGCGTAATGTTTGGAACTAGCAGCTCTCGGTTTGCTTTGGGGATAACCTGCCCCAATCCCCAATCGATCGGGAGCTGCTTTTTTCGTTTCTTGAATTCTTCGCGAGGCAGCTAATCTCGCTGCCCGATTCTCTTTCCAGTTGAAATCGTAATTTCGAAATCGACTGCGTTACCTACTCACACCGAGTTGTGGTTCGAATAAAAGCTTGCTAGCAGGCGCCAAGAAATAGAAAACGCCGACGTTCCCATCGGCGTTTTTCGTTTTCGCTACCATCTAGTTGTGGTGGAACGACGCTATTTACCGTCCCAGAAGATTTCGGTTTCCGGCAACTTTCCCCTGAGTCGGTTCACGTAATCTTTCGGCGGATTGGTGTTGCTGAGGTCCAGCGTCTTTAATTTCTTGCACTTCATCAAAACCGTGAAGGATTGGTTTGCCAACCCGGCGCCGCCACCAGTTCCGGCAAGACTGAGATCCGTCAACTGCTTCGCCAGCGCGGGTATCAATTTGAAGACCCCAGCGTCAGTAATCCCGGGGTTGTAACTGACGTAAAGTTTCTTGAGTTCCTTGCAGTGTCGAAGCTCATAAAAGCTAAAGTTATCCACTCGGGCGTTCGAAGCATGCAGCTCTTCGATTCCCGTTCCTTTGAGTGTTGCAAACCCCATTGGAGCAAAGGAAGTTCTGTCGACGCCCAGCACCCGCAGGGACTTGCACTTTACAGCCACAATCTTAAAGGTGGCCCCTGAAACGGGTTGGTTTTGATTCAGTATCAAGCGTTCCAGGTTTTCGAGAACCGCCAATTTTTCGACACCGGCGTCGGTAATCTTGCAGCTGGTAAGGTCTAGATCCTTCAATTGCAACATGCCGATGATTTGGTCAATGCCAGCGTCGCCAACAGCCGTCGAATGAAGAATCAATGTATGAATCTTTGGATGGCTGACGATCGGTGTCAGTCCTGCTGCTGTAATCTTGCACATTGAGAGGTCGACAGTGGTCAATTCCGGAAACTTGTCCAGATGAACTAACCCTGCGTCAGTTACAAAACTGCGATTCAAATCCAATTCCGTAATTTGTTCGAGCCCCGATTCGAGTGCCGCAGCTTCCGCCAGCAATCCATTGTTCATCGATTTCGGCTCCGTGTTGAGCAAACGATCAATGACCTCTTGTGGATTGACCTTGGGTGGGTCGGGCGTAACCGGCTTCACCGGCTCTGGGTTGACCGGTGCCACGGTCTCGACTTGCGGCCTAGTGCCTCGAGCGACTTCGGATGGATTCTCGGGCCGTGCGATCGGATCACCAGTGACTTCCGTGGACTCTGGTTCGCCTTGGACCAACTCCTGAACCTTGTCGCAACCAGTCATCCAAACAGCCATGAAAACAACTAAAAGCGATGAAACCCACCGCTGAATGCCGTTGCCGCGTAACGAACGGCTGTTTCGTGGAGATTCATTCATAATCGACGCCTCCTCCCGATATGTGGGAATAAATAGAATGAAAAGAGAGAATAGAGAATTAACAATTAAGGTGAAACCACCTAGGTATTTATTCATCATAGGAATTGACCGCTGAATCACAAAGCGACATCGCTTGCATTGGACAAATTTAACGCAACAAAACGCTCCACGGCGAATTTCAGGCGACTTTGTACAAACCATGCGATTTTTCGGCCGGATCGATACAATCGTGGCGACGGGTCAACGCCGGCTGAATTGCGCCGCTCAGTTTTCCGTAAGTTGTTGTCGCTGTTGAAGATTCCGTATAATATGAACTGACGCAATCCCCTCAAAACTACCCCACGCCACTCCCTGCCTGGTGACTAGATTGGATAACGCATTTAACCCATATCAAGAATGGTTGGGAATTGACCCATCCGTCCACTATCCGACGTATTTCGAGCTCTTCAGACTCGCTGAAAACGTCTCGGATATTTCGGTGATTAATTCCGCGGCCGATGCTGCGATGTCGCGGGTGCGCGCCTGCCGACCCGGCGACCGAGCGCGACAATGGGCCAGCCTGCTCGACGAATTGGACCAAGCAAAAGTAACGCTGCTGGACAACGATCGGCGAAATTCCTACTTACAGAAAATGCAAAACGGCAATTTGTCGGCCGGCCAACCCCAAAATAGCGGCCCAACTCACGCCGCCCCCCAACCAACCATCACCCGTCCCGTTCCGTATTCGTCGCAAGTCCCACAGGTCGAGGTCCCGGCCGAACCAACTCCGTCCTACGGACAACCTACGTACTCACCATCGCCGCACCCCATGCAAACACAAAGCGCGACGTCGCCAACTTACCCCAGTGCAATGGACCCGATGTCAACGGCCCCCATTCAACCACCAGCACCCCAAAGCTTCCCGCAACCGGGCTTTGTTCCGACAGGCCAGCCGACGGCTGAAGTTCAACACCCAAATCTCCAACACCCAAATCTCCAACACCCAAATCTCCAACAGCCAAATCTCCAACAGCCAGCCTACCAACAGCCAGCCTACCAACAGCCAGCCTACCAACAGCCAGCCTACCAACAGCCAGCCTACCAACAGTCCAATCTCCAACAGCCAAATCAGCAGCCGACTTCTGGGTTGCAACAGCCTGCGTATCACCTGCCAAATCCGCCAGTTTCACCTACATATCCAATAGAAGCGCCCACCGCCCATGACCCAATGGCGCCGCTAGCTTCCATGCCGGGCACTGGTCCGTTCGGAGTTCCGGCGCCGGGAGTACCGACGGCCACAGCGAATTCATTCCCAACAGCGAATCCTGTCACCACCCCGTATGGTGCACCGCTGAGCATACCCGCACCTTTTCCGCCCGCGGCGGCCCCCCAACCTCTAGGTCCGATGGACCCGATGGCGCCAGCCAGTATCGCGATGGGGACAGTAGTCCCGGGCACTGCCATGGGTGGGCCAGCGATGCCCACCAGCTACCCGCTGGCCACCACTTCGGCTGCTAATTCCACCTCCAAAACGACCATATCGGTAGCATCGGATTTGCCGTCCAAGAGCGGCTCTCGCAAAAGCAACAACAACTTGATGAACCAAGTCGTTATGCTGGGCAGTATCGCTGTCGGCGTCCTGCTACTGGCAATCGTCGTATTTCTCGGTTTGAGGGAAGACGCCCCCACTCTGTCCGAGCGTGAAGTAGCTCAGAACACAACCAACATCAAAACTCCGAAAACGAGGATGAAAAACTCGCACGGCCCTCAAACACCTCGGCCTCGCCTTCCCAACAATCCGGGCAGTCCACCGGATCCCAACGTGGTCCCAGTTAACGTGGAACCGAGCGTCCCGTCGGTAGGAATCCCCACGAATATTCCAACGCAACCGGCGAATCCGCTTCTGACAAACCCGCTTGCGGTGCCCTCAGATCCCAACATGGCTCCTGTCGATCCCAATGGAATTTCAGTGAGTCCCAATAATCTGACTCCGTCTGCCCCCAAGACACCTTCCGATCCGACGGATCCCACAACGCGGCCCAACACGCCCTTGCCGACTGAGCCCTTGCCGACTGAGCCCTTGCCGACTGAGCCTGCGCCGACTGAGCCTGCGCCGACTGACCCTGCGCCGACTGACCCTGCGCCAACTGAGCCTCCAACCGATCAGTCGATGCCCACGCCGGAAGAGAACAAGCAACTGGAGGACGAGCTGACTACGGCGAGAGCGGCGGTTGTCGCTGGCGACTTGCCAACGGCGTATCAGCATCTGGACAAGGCGGACACCATGGCAAAAACCGATCCGCAGATGGATACGGGGGATCGTTTGCGGCTGCTCACCGACTACGCGAAGAACTACCGAGAAGGAATCGAAAAAGCGATCGAAGGCTTTAACGCTGGCGACGTGATTAAGCTGCGTAAAGTCGCTGAGGTGATCATCGTCGACGTGCTTCCTACCAAAATTACGATTCGAGCGAGCGGTAGAAACAAGACTTTTGATCGCGACAAATTACCTGTTGTTTTGTCGATGGCGATCGCCGACAGTTGGTTCGACGAGACGGGGGGGTCCAAGGCCTGCCAAGCTGCCTTCCTACTGTTACACCCCAGTGCCTCTGACGACGATAAGATAGCCGGCGAAAAGTTGTTGGAAGAAGCAGGGCAAAGCGGCGTTGAAGCCGACAAATTGCGGTTAGCCCTCAAAGAACTCGGCATTGGCGATTCACCTTAGCGCGGACTGTGCCAGCCCAAGCTTGCCAGCCCAAGCTTTTTTTGTGCGAAAGCTACTTGGCATCGACCTTTGCGCGGCGGCGTTTTTTGCCGCCATTGGCGGCATCTTGGATGACTTTCTTGAGCTCGTCCTTATTGTATTCTTGTCTCACAGGAATTCGCAGCAAATTCAACCCGGCGGCTTGGAATGCACCATTGACAAATTGGTCTCGCTGTACCCGGTCGGGTCGCTGGTGAGAGGAGTCGTCCAATTCAATCGCCACCACCGGCTCCATGGAATTCTTGTCACAGAGCACGAAATCGATGTGCTTTGCTTGAATCTTGTTTTGCCAGGCTTGGCGTTGTTGGGTGTCCGATTTGACTCGAATCAAATCCGCCATTCTGACCATGGCGACGATGTGGAGATCTCCCACTACTTCCTTCAAGACGTGATAGAATTTCAACTCCGCGTTGGTCAGCAACGACGGGCGTTTTTCATAGGGAGGTTGAACGCCGCCGACCAGCAATCGACCAGCGACCAACGCGAGGACGAGAACGGCCACAAGGACGATGGCTGGCCAATAGCTGATGATCAGGTCCATGGGACACTCGCGCAAAAAAGAACCGCCTGGCGGGACCCACGCGGAGGTCGTTGCTTCGTGATTCTGGTAGGAATACGTCGTTACGGATTGAACAAACGTAAGAGATACGGGATCATGACAGAATAGCAAAAGAAGGCGGTTGCCCTCGCTGCCCACCAACCACACGTTCACAGAAAAGCGCCCCACGTGTATCCGGTGCTGACATGGACAACCGCCCACATCAACGATATCGGCTAGATTCACCCGCGACTTTATAAACCCTCACAAGATGCCCCAACTAGACCCCTTAACAATTGGCAACATCTCGATTGGTTTCCCAGTCGTTCAGGCAGCTCTATCGGGTTATAGCGATTGGCCAATGCGAGTGATCGCGCGTCGACTCGGTGCGCCATATACGCTGTGCGAGGTCATGCTAGACAAGTTTCTCCTGCAACTAAAACAGCGGGAGAAAACCAAGCATTTCCTGCACATTACCGATGAGGAACACCCCGTTGCGGGTCAATTAATGGGCGCTGAACCCGAGCAGTTTTCGGCGGGAGCGCTGAAGTTGGTCGAGGCTGGGTTCGATGTGATTGACATCAACTTCGGCTGTCCAGTGAAGAAGGTACTCGGCCGCTGCCGCGGCGGTTTTCACCTCAGCCAACCCGCAGTCGCACTCGAGATCATCCGTCGAACTCGCGACGTAACGCCCGCCGACATCCCCGTCACGGTAAAAATGCGTCGCGGCCTCGACGATTCTGCCGAAAGTCGAGACAACTTCTTTGAGATCCTGGACGGCGCTTTTGACATCGGAGTGGCCGCGATAACAGTCCACGGCCGGACGGTCAAACAGCGTTATGTGGGCCCCAGTCGCTGGGAGTTTCTGACTGAGGTAAAACAACACATCGGTGACAAAGTGATTCTCGGTAGCGGTGATCTGTTCACCGCACAAGATTGCCTGGATATGATCCAGCAGACGGGTATCGACGGCGTGACGGTTGCTCGGGGTGCCATTGGCAACCCATGGATTTTTGGACACGCTCGAGCCCTCGCCGCGGGTCTGCCATTACCGGCTGCACCGTCGCTGCACGAGCAACGAGCGATCATGACGGAACACTTTCGTTTGGCCGAACAGCTGTACGGCGAAGATCGAGCTGCGTTTCATATGCGAAAATTCGGCATCAAGTATTCTGCTCTGCATCCGCAACATGTCGATGTCCGCGCCTCGCTCACCAAAATCCATTCGCGAGATCAATGGGAAATGCAACTGAACAAGTGGTACAGCGAAGACTTGCCCGGGCAACATCCGGACCCAGCAATCCACCGCACTCAAACGGAGTGCTGATCGCTCGACTGAGCGATGGTTGGCTCTACTCAAATCCGATCTTCTGTTTGCTATTTCGCTGCGGTCAGTTCTCGAATCACATCGGCGTCCAGCTCTTGCGGTAGCCGCAACTCGATCGCGTGCAGAGCTCGTTCACCGCCGATACGGCGTAAAGCCCAAGCGCTTGCCGCGCGCACCAAAGAATCGCCATCGTGCAATCCAATTTCCAATGCCCCGACAGATTCGGCACTCGATTGGTTCCCCAAAACCAGAGCGGCATTACGAAGAATCCCACGCCGCTTCGACCTCCACAACGGCGTCTTGCGAAACAGTTCCCTGAATTCGTCTTCCGACAACGCAAAGAGCCTACACAAGTCGAGATATTCCACGCCTTCTCGCGATTGAAAATTGGGTTCGCCGGTTTGAGGACTCTTGTTGTTCCAAGGACAAACCTGCTGACAAACGTCGCAGCCAAACGCCCAGTCACCAATTCCCTCCCGCAGCGACTCGGGTACATGCGACCTCAATTCGATCGTTAAATAACTAATGCACTTCGTCGCATCCAAGACGTAAGGCTGGGGAAAAGCATTAGTCGGGCAAGCATCCAAACAGGCCGTGCAGGAGCCGCAGTGATCCGTCGTAACCGGCGCGTCATAGTGAAGCTGCTGATCGCTGAGCAGCGCTGCTAAGAAGAACCAACTCCCCTGAGTTTTCGAAATCAGCATCGTATTTTTGGCGATCCAACCGATTCCGGCCAGTTGTGCGTATTCGCGTTCTAAAAGCGGGGCCGAATCGACCACGCCGCGCGAATTACCACCCGTCAATTCATTGTGATAGGCGACGAGCTGCTTGAGGCGAGCGTGTATGACGTCGTGATAATCGAGCGTTCCCGATGCGTACTGCGAAACCCGTCCTTGCCCCGCACGCTGTTCCGTAGGCGATTGAGTATGGTAGACCATCGTCAACATCAGAATGCTCTTACTCCCCGCCATCACTGCAGCGGGGGACTGATAAGCATCGCGGCGATTGGCAAGATATGCCATCTCACCGTCAAATCCAGCGTCGAGCCATTGATAAAAGCGGTCCAGACCCGGCGGTGCAACGGCAGGACAAACCCCACACTGGTCGAACCCTAGCTCCTCGGCCCGCGTTTTGATTCGGTTTGTAAGGGTTATCGCGTCCATTCAATCTCGGCGTCAAAGACAAGCGGGGCGACGACTCAGTTTTCGTTGTAATCCGGCCGCCACTCAATTATCGTGGAACATAGTAGTTGGTTTATTTTCATTCTTGTATATCGACCTTGATAGGGGCATCATCCCATGAAACCCACTCGAATGCTCTTACTGGCACTCGCAATCGTCGCCGCCTTCGCAATGGCTACAAATACCGCCTCAGCGCAATATCGCGGCTATGGATCTGGCTCCGGCTACGGCTACGGCCAGCGTTACGGCGGAAGTCATTCCGGCTATCGAGTCCCCTATTTTTCGGTCCACCCTCCGGTCTACTACGGCGAGCGTGTGCGATTGACGTACGGAGACAGTCCGTTCGTCAACCAGCTAAGCCGCCGCAGGGGTATTGTATCAGCTAGCCAACGAACCGCTCACGACAGCGTTCAGCCGCAGATGATCTACAATCGACACATGAACAGTCAAAAACCGGCTATTCCCAGCACATCGCGGGTACCACAGATCATCTACAACCCGTTTTTCAAAAAAGAAGAAGCCGCAGGTAGCGAGTACATCGCCAAGGAATAGGCCACCTCGAAACCAATGGCTTCTGCTTTCGAACGTCCCAATCGGGAATTCCAATAATCAGACACATCACAGCCCAACTCTAAATGAGCTGGGCTGTTTTTCGTTACGACCATGAATCTATATCACCAACCGATATCACAATTTCTAGCGTTGCGAGCGCGTTACGCTAGCAAACCAGCAACACATTTTTGCCAATGTAAGTACGCCAAAATAGACGTCGAGTGCGGCAAAATAACTGGCCTTGGCTTTTCCGCACAGCTTCGGTACTCTACGCCGCCCTCAATGGATTGGACATTTCATTGTCGGGGCTTATCAATCGCCGAACTGGTGGAAAGGACTCAGCCAATGATGCGGTGGACCTGTTTATTGTTGACAATTTTGGCCTTCAGTGGTTGCCAGCGCATACCGCGTTTCGATCCGTTGTCAGGCTTTGGCGCCACGCGTGTTACACCGCCTGCCACAAATTCGTATGGTGTTGCCAATCGGTACTACCAACGTTCCCCCAACGAACAATCGAATATCGCTCCGACTGCTTTTGACTCTGCAGTCACAGCCAATGAACCCATCGGTTCGCGCGATGAACTTCAGTGGAGTCCAGTGCGCAACGGGCAGCAGCGTTCCGATTACGCTCAACCGATAATCGCAGAACCTTTGCGTCAAATTGCAACGGTCGCGCACGAAGCTCCAGTTTACGAGCCGTCGATCCGAATCATCGAATCATCTCGTCCAACCCGTCAGTCGCTGAACCTGAAGGGCATACCGATTAGCGATGCGACCAGTCTCAGCCAACCGCGTCAGTTCGTACCTTCGCGCGACGTGTTTGCGATGCCTGCCGATGGTCGATCAGCCAATTCGGCCGTTGGCACCGGAATCAGCCATCCTCAGCCTGCAGGACGAATCGCGACTCAAGTCTCCCCGAATCAAACGATTTGGCACTCGCGTTACGAACGATAATGCAGCTTCTTGAATCACAGCAAGGGGCGATTGATGTTGCACGTCGTCGAAAACTGGGCCGAGTACTTTCGCTCCATTCCACACGCGGTATTCGGTCATCGAACATACCAAGTTCTCATCGATTCCATCTGTCGCTTTGACGAGCAGCTGAACGACGTCACCGATGAACAGTTGTTAAAAGCGAGTCTCTCACTACGCTACCGCGCCCGCAGTGGCGAGTCGCTCGACGATCTCCTGCCCGAAGCATTCGGCTTAGTCCGTCAAGCTTCGCATCGCGCTATCGGGATGCGTCACTACCCCGTACAGCTTGAGGGCGGCATATCGCTCCAACAAGGGGCAATTGCAGAAATGCAGACGGGGGAAGGAAAGACACTTACGGCTACGTCCACCTTGTATCTCGCGGCCCTCGAAGGCAGAGGAGCGCACCTGGCAACGGCAAATGACTATTTGGCAACTCGCGACGCCGAATTAATGCGCCCCGTTTATGAACGCCTCGGCATGACGGTTGGAGTCGTCGATGCGCGAACTCCCCAGCCTCAACGGCGAACGGCGTATCAGTGTGACATCACTTACGGGACTGCCAAGGAATTTGGCTTCGATTTCCTTCGCGACCGACTTGCAATCGGTCGCGCCGGTGAAGGCCCCAGCCACTTACTGGAGGGGATGCTCGCAGATAAACAGCACGACACTGCCGCTGGCCAAGTTCAACGCGAACTCCACTTCATACTCGTCGACGAAGCCGACAGCATCCTGATCGACGAAGCCAGAACGCCACTGATTGTGAGTTCGCTGCCCGACGATGCCGAAGAGAAGTTGCAGTTGCTGTATAGCTGGTCGGCCAAACAAGTTTACATTTTCGACGAGCAGGACCACTACCATTACGATCACCAGCGCCGCTCCATCTCGCTGACGCCAGCCGGACGCCGACTCGTGCGGGAACTCAACAAACCCGACTTGGTCGAGGAAACCGACCTGTTCGAGATTTACACCAAGATTGAAACGGCGCTCAAAGTGAATCGCGAGTTTACTCGCGACCGGCAATATATCGTTCGCGATGGCGAAGTGGTGATCGTGGACGAATTCACCGGTCGGCTCGCCGAGGGTCGGAAATGGCGAGAAGGAATCCATCAGGCTGTCGAAGCGATGGAAGGCCTGGAAGTCAGCCTACCGACGGGCGAGGCGGCTCGAATTACCATGCAAGACTTCTTCTCTCAGTACCGACGCGGCTGTGGCATGACCGGCACCGCCGACGACGCGCGGACGGAATTCAGACAAGTCTACACCATGCCAGTTCGCGTGATCCCCACTAATCGACCATCGATGAGACAATACTTCGACGACTTGGTGTTCGGCACGAGCACGGACAAATGGAATGCCATCGTTGACGAAGTGCGCGAGATGCATCTGCTCGAACGTCCCGTGCTCATTGGAACTCGATCGATCGACAACTCGGAATTCGTTTCCCAACTACTTGAAGTAGCGGGCATCCCACACCTAGTTCTCAACGCTCGACAAAACGCGCAAGAGGCAGACATTGTGTCGTTCGCGGGAGAGCGAGGGCGAGTCACGGTTGCCACAAATATGGCGGGCAGAGGCACCGACATTCGCATCGATGACGACGTACAACCACTCGGTGGACTACACGTAATTGGAACCGAATTGCACGAGTCGCCCCGTGTCGACCGACAACTGTTCGGACGCTGCGGTCGACAAGGTGACCCTGGATCTTGTCGCCAATTTATTTCGTTAGACGACGAAGTCTTCCTCGCCGCACTGGGTCCTCAACGGTTTGAGAAATTTAAAGCCTACGGCGGAAAAAACGGCGGACCCTTGCCGCATTTGGCAGGTACCTGCCGCCGCCTTCAAGCCCGCGTCGCTCGACGTTTCTACCAACAGCGCAAGATTCTTCTGTTCCAAGAACGGGAGCGAAAGAAGCTGCAACGACAGATGGGACAAGACCCTTTTCTCGACGCGTCCAGCTAACTCGCAGACACAGCGTCTAAATGACTGCGTGATTCTCGCATGCGATTTGGCGCTTCTTCGGTGCCCCAGATCACACAACGGAATAAAGATCGCCGCGAGGGCAACATCCTGTCGTCCACTCTGCGGTAATTTGTCGCATTTTCGTTGATTTCAAGCTCAAATTCACGTTAAATGGGGGGTTGCAAGAGTAGCAACATTGAATCGAACCGCGAGTTAATTCCAATGGCCCACAGTACAATTTCTTCCAGACGCAAACGCCTTAAGAAATCCCTTCGACTAGAGTCGCTCGAAACCCGCAACCTATTGGCAGCGGTCTTCGTTAACGACAACTGGTCTTTGGACTCGGACTTAGGAGCCGTCGGCCTAACTGCCGGTGACGGTGTCGCCAACGATCTCGATGGCGGGAATACCACGGCCATATACGGCACGGATGGCTTTGGAACGGTAGTGACCGCGACGGATGACTTTAACGACGGCAATGATTCTGCAAACCCGACCTGGAATCGGTTTAATCCATTTGGAGCCGCAGCACCCGCTACATTCAGTTTTCCTGCCGGAAATCAGTATCGAATTCAAGCCGCAAACTCGCCCAACCCGGGCGCTTTTGGCCCTGGCAGGGCAGGCAGTTTCCTGGCCGGTAATGTGCACGACTTTGAAGTCAGTGTGGATATCACAAATAGCAATCTCTCCTTAGTGCAAACATTTGGGCTCGTCGCGCGGGCGACACAAATTGGCGCAGGAACAACCGATGGCTACATCCTGGCCTACGATACTCCTGGCCAGGACCTGAACATCGTCGCTATAGCTGACGAAGTCCCAGACACTTTGGCATTTGTCGACGTCGGGCCGCTATCCAATTCGTTCGACTATCGACTCGTGTTCCGCGGAGTCGGACAGACCCTTACTGGTGAGATTTATCAACTGCCGAATCTCGATACGCCGCTGAGAACGGTGACGACTAACGATGTCCTACACAGCCAGGGACAAGCGGGAGTCTTTACGTCTGTGTTTACTGGCAACGGAGTGGGAACCTCCGATGTCACCTTCGACAACGTGAGCATTGCGACCTCCCTTCCCAACAACGGAGCAATTGCGAATGCGGTTGCCGCGGCCAATCCAGGCGATTCACTTTTCTTACTGGACGGAACCTACGCCGGTGCGGCGACAATTAACACATCACTAGAAGTTGAAATCGGCGATGGAGCCGGGGCGGTAGAAGTGCAGTCGTTGGCGTTGAACGCGAACGCGACATTGAAGATCGATCTCCTGGGAGTGAACCCCGGCGAATTCGACGTCATCACCGCGACCAACGGCGTTACTTTAAATAACGCCACGCTGCAACTAAATCGTCGTGTAGCAGCAGCACCAGCGACCGAATTTATCATCATCGATAACGCTGGCGGATCTCCTGTCACAGGCACTTTCAGCAACGGAAACTCGATCACCGTGGATGGCCAACCTTACACCA
>JBLHLE010000081.1:0-12490 GCA_047620805.1 Pirellulaceae bacterium | reverse complement strand
ACGGAATTGGAAAACTGCTTCGCGTCTGCACCTTCTTGAGAGAGTGGGTCGTTAAAAAACCAATCCGTGAGAAGCTACCGCAGGTCGGTACTCCTCAGCGTCTGACCTCTGGTGGATCTTGCATGTCGCCCTCCTGATGTCATGAGTATGACTGATAGTTGTGGAGAACTCGTTTCCTCGTCTGCATTCAGTAATAGCAAATCCAAGTACTCAGCGTCAACATTTTTCTGAACTTTCTCATTCAATGTAAGAGTTTGCCGCTCGGCTTATTCCGGCCAGCCAAACTTTACGGGTTATAAAGCCTTTCTGACGGCAGAATTAGGGCGAATGCATCGAAGAAGTGTGATGGGTGAGGGAAGTAAGTCACAAGTTTCAAGTTACAAACCACAAACTACAAAAAACAAACAAAATTCAAACTCTAAATTTCAAACTTGGGACGTATTTCGAGACGCAATGCGAAATCGAATGCCAGGAAAGGAATGAAGCGTGTTGAGTGTTGAAGTAAAGAGAAGAGAAGAATCGAGCGCAAAATGGCGTTACGGTAACACTGCGGATTTTATTTAAACCATGCTGACTGAAATTTGTTTGTCGTTCGCTTTTTGTGATTTCCAACTCTACCCCGGAAGGTAGAAGTAGTACATCATAAACACGGCGCAAGCTCCTAGCAGTCCGCCCCACAGTCGATCGTCAGTAATGATCGAGCCACAGGTGACTGGCACGTCGTTGGCTTTCTGAGAGCGTATAGCCGCAATGATGAACATCGCCCAGGTCCAACCAGCCGCAATGAATCCACAGATTGGCTGCGGCCAGCTGGCGAAGACCATTCCCGCTGCCAACGTGGCGTAGACGCCTAGCGTTACAACTGCGGTTGCAATCCCGGCGCTCAGTCCCTCGGGAGTAAACACGCCCAACTCCACCCAAGTCATCGCCTTCTGAGATTCGGTTGGGTGTCCCAATAAACTGATGCCGACGTGTGTGACGAGCGCAAGAAACGCAGCCAATGCGGCAGTGTGAAAGAAGTTTAATTTGGGACCAAAAGTCCTCTTCAAGAAGTTTCCCTCAACCGCTTTTTCGTCGCTCGCTGCTCGAGCGGCCTCATCGGGTGAGTCGGCTTCGACAGTGTTACTCTCGCCGGTCGGGGCCGCGCCTTCAACAACCACAACAGGTACTGGTTTCTCAACAACAGGATTGGCGAGAGAGACATAGAAATAAGGGATAGCAAAGCTCATGACGATTCCAACTACTAAAGCGGCGAACGCCCCATCAGCAGTCGCTCGTTTCCAGAACATTCCGAGCAGGAACACAACAACAACGCCAGCAACCAGCCTGCCTTGATAACTCGCTATCTGCAAGAAGAAACTGTCTTTTGAATTGGGATCCATTGAGAAGATCGTGAATACGGCTGCCAAAACGATCGAAATCACGATGCAAATTCGGCCGACATTGATTAATGTTTTCTCGCTTGCCTTGGGGTCGAAATACGGTTTGTAAATATCGTAGGTGACAATGGTCGCAGCCGAGTTCATCATTGAATCGAGGCTCGAAAGTATCGCGCCGACGACTCCGGCAGCCACGATCCCAGCCAAGCCATATTTCAAGGGAACAACTAAATCCGTCAACAGTTTGATGAACAGGATATCCTGCGGAATATCAAACTCTTCGCGGCCATTGTAGTAGTAGAAAGCAGCAATCCCACAACCGATCGAGAAGAAGGGAATCAACAGTTTGAAGAAGCCAGCGAAGATAATCCCCATGCGGGCATCACCGTCCGTACGCGCCGAAAGAGCTCGCTGCACGATGAACTGATTCGCTCCCCAATAGAAAAAGTGCAAGACCATCAAACCGCTGAGCACACCCGTCCACGGCAACTCAGGGTGGTCAATGGGATTGTAAAGGTTCAATCGAGGACTCGACGTATCCAGATCCCTAGAGACCATCTCTTGCCAACCAGCCCAGGCGTTGGCAAGCGAAACGTCACCACCTCCCAGTGCCGAATACGTGACAATCGCGACGATGATTCCTGCGATCAACACCAAAACCGACTGGATCACGTCGGTGACAATTACAGCTTTCAGTCCGCCGAGAATTGTGTACGTCCCGGTGACGAATGCCATCAACAAGATCCCGTAAATGTAGTACAGAGGGTTCACATCACCCGGCGAGTAGACATGATCTTGCGTACTAAAGTTCGCTCCGCCGGTGAGCATTACTGCGGTTCGATCCGCCACATAACCACTCCCGCCCGAAATCAGATTGATTGCACTAATCGAGCCGTTTTCAACAACTGCTTCCGCCTTCGCCGAAGTACCATCTGCACCCGACTTTATTTCCACGACAGGCACTCCCGCGTATCCATCGCCACCGCGAACGATCTCTATGCTCGTCACAACGCCATTTTCAACGACCGCTTTTGCAGTCGCGATTTCGTCGGTGCTCAGCAACTTATTGAATGCCCGCGAGCCAATATAGAAACCGGGCACCATCTGAATGATGACCATAATCACGACCATCAATATCGCGTAGAAAACTCGGCTGCGATCATCGTAACGGCGACCGAGGTATTCGCTGAGAGTGTAGATATTCAACTTGCGATACACGGGCAGGAATAGATAACACAACGCCAGCAAACCAACGATCGCAGTAATCTCAAAGTGGCTTTGTGCAAAACCAAATGCGTAGCCCACACCCATCATGCCGACGATGTGATTCGCCGAAACATTTGATCCGAACACCGAGCCTGCGACGCCCCACCATCGAGTCGTCTTACCGGCTAAGTAATAGTCCTCGGACGTGTCTTCCTTCCAACCGGCCCACAGCCCCAACGCCATGATGGCCGCGAGAGATCCGAGGAAGATCGTCCAGTCGAGTGAAGTAAGTACGTTTCCCATGGTGTTCGTCCTGTGTTGCTACTGCAATGTTGTTAATACTGCAGCGATCAGTGTTGCAATGGAGAAGAGGGTTGAGCGGAGCAATACGTGGTTAGTCGAAGAGTTCTCGCATTCGTTCGATGCCGACTTTCAATACTTCCGCGGGATCTTGTTCCCATAATTTTGGATTAAACAATTCGAGACTGACTGTGCCCTCGTAGCCAATCTCTTTGAGTACTGCGATTTCGGCTTTCAAGTCGATAACGCCTTCCCCCAGCATAACGCGATCCGGGTCCTTCTGCTCGCCGGCGGGGATATTTGCGTCGGCATCATCGATGTGATAATGGCTAATCCTACCGGCTGGAATCTGCCTTAGTTCTTCGATCGTCGAGTGGCTATTCCAGCTGTGAAACGCGTCGAGGATCAGCGTTGCGTCGGGATCGTCGACATCTTGCACGATCTGCCAGGCATGCTTCAACGCAAACGTCGACTTGAAGAAACTAATGTATTCGAAAGTCGGCTTCACGCCTGTCTGCCGCCCGAGTTCTAGCAGATCTTTGTAGCGGCGAGTGAGTTGAGCAAAATCTTCCGGCTCGCGTGGCGGCGTTGCGACGATATAGGGGGAGCCCAAACGAGCAGCCATTTCCATGCGGCGTTTCGTTTCGTCCAGTGCAATCTGATACTCCAGTCCAGTGGCTTCACCCCAGCAACGCGTCGCAATCGTGCAGGGTACGATCAGGCCATTGTCGCGAAGCGCCTTTTCGATTTCACTGACTTCGCCGCCGCGACCAACGTGCTCGTAAACGTCATTGATCCACAATTCGATCCCGGCAAAGCCCGCTGCCGCCGCCAAACGGATCTTTTCCATCACTGGCTGCGGTTTGATTGTGCTCGTGTTCAAACAAAGAGTAAACGCCATGATCCAATATTTCTTCCTGTAAATTGACTAACATCAGTTGCTGTTCGCCGCCTCGGTGGCAAACGGGATTCTCAATATCAAAACGGACCAAGCCGCGGGGGAGTTGGGTCCATCGTAAAAACGCTCGCATCGAAAGCCTGCTTCAGCAGTCGCAATTTTCGATCCGAGCTGCCGGGCCGATCCCACAAGTTTTCGAACTCGTCGGGATCGTTTTCCAAATCGTATAACTCGCCAAATTCCTGGCCGTGATACACGACGATTTTTTCGTTGCGAGTTCGCAGCATCGTGCCATAAGATCGCTCGTGGCTCCAAGCATTGTAGTATTCGCTGAAGACGAAATCACGATGGTGTCCAGAGTCAGCTTCTCCCGAGCATATTTTCAACAGTGAACGCCCCTGCATACGTGCCGGGACGTCGAAACCGGCCGTGTCGAGTAGCGTCGGCGACAGATCGGTCAGTTCCACCAAAGCATTACTTCTCAGCCCCGGCTGGAATTTATTGGGGTAGCGAATGATCAGTGGCACTCGCACCGCTTCCTCATAGAAATGAGGGCCCTTGAGATACAGCCCATGATCACCGAGCATCTCGCCGTGATCGGACATGAAAACGACGACCGTTTCTTCCAACTGACTGGTGCTCTCCAAAGCCTCCAGCATTCTTCCAACTTCGTCGTCGATATGCTCGACCATTGCGTAATACGCCGCCGTCACTTGCCGCTTATCATCGTCCGTCATCGCTGCAACATGAAAGTATCCCGGCTCATTATGAGCCCAAATGTGGTCGAGTTTTTGGTAGTCCGGTTTATTCTCAAGTTCACCTTCGCGATATTTGGGAAGTGGCATGTCGGCGGGGTCGTAACGCTCCAGATACTCTTTCGGCGGATCGAATGGATGATGCGGCGCAAAACAATTGAAGTTAAAGAACCACGGTCGATCCTGATGTCTCGTCAGAAACTCAATCGCCATCTCCGCACACCAAGTCGTCTGATGATGCTCGCGCGGAATGCCATTCTTAACGTACGCGGATCCCTCGCCCTGATACAGTTCGTCCCAGGTCACGCCGCGTTTTGCCAACCATTGAGTGTAGGCGTTTTCGGGCCAGTCGGGTTGAGGGTGATGCGACCAATGAAACTCATCGTAACCATCGTCAATGCGAGTTTCCACACGGCCACCGGAACAGGCAGCGAGGTGCTGTTTGCCAGCCAACCCGCACATGTAATCCCGATCTTTAAAAAGACGGCTGATAAGTTTTTCCGTGGGTCGAATTGCCTGCCCGTTCTGCCGGCAACCCGTCGTTCGTGGGTAGCGCCCCGTCAAAAAAGACGCTCGGCTCGGCGAACAAACTGGGCTCTGACAATACGCTCGATCAAAACTCACGCCTTCGCGAACGAGTCGATCTATGTTCGGCGTATTGACGAGCGAATTACCGAGTGAGTTTATCGTGTCATATCGCTGTTGATCCGTGCAGATCAGTAATATATTTGGTGGCCTCACAGATCGTTCCTTTGGTGAACTTCAATTCTCTAACTCTTCGTCCAACTTCAACTTGGGGGTTGCATGATTCGCCGTGAAGGGGGACGGCACGCGCAGTGAAAGGGGACGGGAGCCAATAGCCGGGACGGCCCTGCGGGTGCTTCGCAATATTGGCTCCCGTCCCCTTTCACTCGTCAGCCCTTTCACTCGTCAGCCCTTTCACTCGTCAGCCCTTTCACTCGTCAGCCCTTTCACTCGTCAGCGAGGCCATTAGCTGCCGATGTATTTTGCGTAAATCGTTTTCGCTTCGGCAATTTCTTCCGTGCCGCCGATGATTGCTCGTCCGTCGGGAAAAACTGTCAGCTTGTACTCGTCGACTTCGAACCGCAGCAAGAAACGGTTGCGGCTGACGGTCCCAATTCCCTGCAGCTTCTTCTCCAGTGACTCCAGAGATATCTGTGCGCGTTCGGGAAAACTCAGCTGAACGGCATTGCGGCCACACAGGATCGCCGAGTGACTTCCACGTTCGCCTTCTAGCCACGGGTACTCGCTGCCGTTACACGCTGGGCAAACATTCGCTTCCAACAGCGGCTCGAGACTGATCTGTCGCACACGATTATCCCACAAGTCAAACACCTGCAGGAATTTGCTAACGGCATCTCGATTGCCACTCAACACCTTGATGGCTTCATTCGCTTCAATGGACGCGATGACATTGATAATCGGGGAGAGAATACCAGCGGAGTCACACGTGGCGGTCGTGCCGGGCGGTGGAGCATCGTGCATGAGACAGCGGAGGCAAGCAGTTTCCCCGGGCAGTATTGTCATCGTTTGCCCATCGGCGCCGATGCACCCACCAAACACCCAGGGAATTTTGAATTTGTGTGATGCATCGTTCAAGAGGAATCGCGTCTCGAAGTTGTCGGTCCCATCGACAATCATATCGACGCCATCGAGCAGTCCGGGCAGACTCCGATAATCTACATCGGCGACGATCGGTTCGATTTCGATTTCCGAATTGATGCGTCGCAGTTTTTCGGCTGCAGCGATTGCCTTTGGAATGCCTGCGGCGACATCGGCTTCGTCGTACAACACCTGCCTCTGCAAGTTGTTCAACTCAAGAAAGTCGCGATCGACGATTCGCAGTTTGCCAACTCCAGCTCGAGCCAAAGTGTTGGCCAGTACAGAGCCCAATGCTCCACATCCGCACACCAGTACACGCGAATTCAACAATCGCCGCTGGCCTTCTTCGCCGATGTGCGGGTACCGCATCTGTCGTACATAGCGATCCAAATTCGCAGTCATCAGCCGGCTCCATCTCGCTCAATTGATAGTCAAATTCTAGTAATAACTTGGAAATAGAAACAAGTGAATTTCGACATCGGAAAAAGTTGTTTCAAATGTTCAGGCAATGTACCCGGCGAAATCGCCGGCCTTAACCAGTTGTCTTTGGAGGTTATCACAGGCAGCCCGGCGGGCCAAAAGATCGGTCGGTTCGTCGACGATATCGACGGCAAAGAACGGTTTGGTGCAGCGTTTTGAAAACTCGATCATCCGCTCGGTCGTCGCCCGGTCTACCGCAACAACATCCGCCCACTCGCCGATCCTTTCGCTGTCGAGAGGGCGATGAGCGTACAGCAAATTGGGGGCAGCCGATTTAAAACTGCCAGCGGTATCTTTCAATACAGCTTGACCATCGACGATGACACAAGCAATCGCGGGAAACTTAGACAGCTGAAACAGCCGTTGCCGCAGTTTGTCCGCATCGTCTTCGCTAACTTCCACCACAAGCGTAACGCCTTGCAGTGACGCGGCAGTACACAACTCGTCGCTCGGGGCAGCAGTACACAGAGCGGCGAGTTTCTCTCGGCAAGTCTCGAGCATATCTGTGGCTGGCAATGCAACTCGACAGGCTCGCAACACCCAACGCTTGCCGTCGCGTCGCAGACTTCTTCCACGAGCCAGTAATTGTCGAAGGCCGATTTCACGCGTTGTCGACTCGACCACTTCACCGTTTCGTACTAGTTCAACATCGACTCGATAACGCGACGCCGTCATACCGTCCCAATAGCAGGGGTCGGTCGCTATTCCGCGTGCAAGCAGAGTCTCAGTGGGCGGCAACGACTGTAAGGGAATCCGAGTTGGCAAAGTCTTTGAGTATTCAGAAAACGGACCGCTAACCATTCCTCGCAACTCAATTCCCGACTGATCGTTTGGCAAGCGAACGTAGACATGCGCCACGTGCTGGTTCAATTCGCCGTAAAAAACTTCGAGTTGTTTGAGGGTCGGAGACATGGCTCTTTCTGTCGTTCGGCAGCGGACTGCAGCAGTTGGGATGCGATGTTGTTATCGGAACAAGTTGTGTTCGGAAGAATTCCGCTCACATCAAATTGATCTCCGATTGTAATGCTTCGGCAAGAAATTTGCCCGTCAACGAATTTGGATCTTTGGCGACTTCCTCAGGAGTCCCTTGAGCCACAATCTGGCCACCTTCGTCGGCGGCGCCCGGGCCCATATCGATGATATAGTCCGCAGCCTTCATGAGTTGCAAATTGTGCTCGACAATAATCAGCGAGTGCCCGACACTCAGCAGAGCTTCAAAGCAATCGAGCAGCTGCACAATATCTTTAAAATGCAGGCCTGTGGTTGGTTCATCCAGAATGAAGAGGGTGCGATTTCGACTTGCTGTACTTAGATAGCCAGCCAGCTTCAGACGTTGAGCTTCACCGGCGGAAAGTGTATTCGCCGGCTGGCCCAATCGCAGGTAGTCGAGCCCAACGTCGAGCAAGCGCTGCAGTCTATTCTGTACTTTGTTTTGTCCGCGGAAAAACAGATGCGCTTCGCGAACCGTCATTTCCAACACGTCGGCGATGTTACGTCCGCGATAGGTAACATTGAGAATCTCTTTGCGGTAGCGAGTCCCCTTGCAGTCGTCGCATTTCATAAACACGTCGGCCAGGAATTGCATATCGATAGGACGGCATCCGTCACCCTCACACTTTGGGCATCGACCACCGTCGACATTGAAGCTGAAGTGACCCGATGTATAGTTGTGAGTCCGAGCCTCGATCGTATCGGCGAACACCGCTCGGATCTGATCGAACGCCTTGATATAAGTCACGGGGTTTGAACGGGGAGAGCGACCGATCGGACTTTGGTCGACCAAAACGACATCGTCAATTTGCCCGTCGCCAAACACGTCGTCATAGGGATAGGGCTTGGCAGAATCCTTTCGTTTACGTCGGCAGACAGCTCCGTACAACGTATCTTGCACCAACGTGCTTTTTCCAGCGCCGCTGACACCGGCAACCACACAGAGAACCCGCAGGGGGAATTCGACCGTGATGTTCTTTAGATTGTTGCCACGAGCTCCGGTCAATCGGACTTTACCGTGATTTGCCTGTCGTCGCTTTTCCGGCAACGCCACGCCACGCCGGCCAGCGAGATAATCGCCTGTGCGACTCTCTCCCGATTCGAGCATTTCCTCGAGCGTGCCTTCGAACATCACCTCGCCGCCGACCTCACCTGCACCAGGACCGATTTCGATGAGGTGGTCCGCCGCTTTCAGCATCGCTTCTTCGTGCTCGACAACAACCACCGAATTGCCGCGATCGCGCAATCCGCAAATCGCCGTCACTAGTCGATCGACGTCAGCAGGGTGTAAACCAATCGTCGGCTCGTCCAGCACATACAGCATATTGACGAGATTCGATCCCAGCGTAGACGTCAGCGCGACTCGCTGAGCTTCGCCTCCACTCAAAGTCCGCAAAGTCCGATCCAACGACAGGTACCCCACACCGACTTGCTGCAGATAACTCAAACGATCGCGAACCTGGTCGAGAATTATGCGTGAAACCGACGTCTCCCACTCGGTCAATTCGAGTGCTCGGAAAAACTCGATCGCGTCATCGATCTTCATGCCGGAAATTTCGGCGATGTTCTTCCCGCCAATCTGACACGCCAGCGCTGCCGGGGATAATCTGGCACCTCGACACTTTGGACAGAGCCGGTAACTTCGCCAGCGACTGAGAAACACACGCAAGTGCATTTTGTACTTCCGCCGCTCGAGCCAACCGAAGAAGCCGTTAAGTCCGCCGAACTCGCGTTCAGGTACTCCGTCGCGAATCAAATCGAGGTGCCGTTGCTCCAAGTCGCGATAAGGAACATCCACTGGCACTTCATAATCGCGAGCTAAAGCGAGCAATTCGACGAGCTCGCGCGAATAGGCAGGAGTACTCCACGGCGCGATGGCTCCGTCTCGCAGGGACTTGCTGGCGTCGGGAACGACCAGATCCATGTCGATATCGATGATGTTTCCGAATCCCTCGCACTCGCTGCAGGCCCCCAACGGACTGTTGAAACTGAACAACCGAGGCTCGGGCACGGGAAATGTTAGTTCACAATCTTCACAATGAAGCGACCTGTTAAACGCGGTACGCCGCCATTGTCGGCCGTCTATCTCCAGCATGCGACCTTGAGCGTCGCCGTTGGCGGCACTGGCGTCGACAAAGGCGAAACATGTACCCTGCCCCATTTCGAACGCCGTTTCCAGCGAATCTCGCAGTCGTTTCTGCGAAGCGTCGCCAGCTGCCAAACGATCAACCACGACATAAACATCGCCTTCAATATCCTCGACAGACGGAAGATTGTCAGCCAAATTCACGTTCGCATTCCCAATGATCGCGCGAACGAATCCCTGTCCCTTCAGCTCGACGAGCCGGTCCCGCAACTGTGCGGCGTCGATGTTTCCATCGGTAGCTTCACCAGCGGATTCCGCTCCAACTTCAGCGTCATTGTCGCCCGGGTTTTCAAGCTCGCCCTCAGATTCGCCGTCTTGTTCAGATTCGCCGTCTTGTTCAGATTCGCCGTCCAGCTCAGATTCGCCATCTCGTTCAGATTCGCCGTCTCGTTCAGATTCGCCGTCTTGTTCGGATTCGTCGCTGTCTTTTCGGGGTTTACTGTTAAATGCATCAGCGGGGCTGCTGCCCTCGAAGCTCGTTTCACTTTCCACGTCGGGTGGTTTGACCTGAAACGCAACCATGAACCGCGTCCGCTCGGGAAGCGCATTCAATTTATCCGCGGCGCTTCCTGGCGAATCCCGTTCGACATTGCGGTTACAGTTGTAACAATATGTCGTTCCAATCTTGGCAAACAGCAGTCGCAAGTAGTCTGCAGATTCGGTCGCCGTGCCAACAGTGGACCGATTTGAGCGGGATGGAGTGTGATGAGTTACCGCAATCGCGGGCGGGATCCCGTCTATTCGTTCGGCGTCAGGCTTTTGTGGACGCTCGAGAAACTGACGAGTGTAAGCGGAGAAACTTTCGATGTACCGGCGCTGCCCCTCTGCGTAAAGAGTGTCGAGTGCCAAGCTGGTTTTGCCACTTCCACTCACGCCGCAAATCACCACAAGCTTACGGTGCGGAATGTCGAGATCGACATCTTTCAGGTTATGTACACAGACACCGCGAAGTTCGATGGAGTCAGCAGACAAGTTTACCTCGGTATTGTCTCTAGCCTTCGCAACGTCCGCAGTCCACGCGACTGATTGCCGAGCAGGCTTGAAATCCGCTCCGAAGAACTAGTAAATATTGTTTGCTTCAGGAAACCGTATCGCTGGCGACTCGTGCGACCTATGCCGACGGTCGACTGTCAGCTAGTTGCAATAGTCACGGTTTACCTCTATTCGGCTGTTAAGTTCCCCTGCTCATTATTTCGAGCAAAGTGCAATCCCACATCATAAATTGCTGGCGCGCCGCATACCAGAGGATGCGGCATTCTTGGGATTTTGCTCCGAGACATTGAAAATTGCGGATGAAACGAAATTTGTCCCAATCATTAAGTTCAATTTTCTCAATGTATCGGTACCACATCGGTAGCGTGATAGCATTTCAATCTGCCGATATTCCTTGCTTCGAGCTGGAGAATTGCCGTAGAATCAACTCACGTTCTTCAACTTACATCATTGCCCTACATCAAAGACGCTCGGAAGAATGCCGCATTACTTGGCCTGTGGTCCTTTTTAAAGTGGTTGGGGCGAACGATGGATGTGAACAATAAACGCGTCACGGTTGTGGGTTTGGGATTGACGAGTGGCGGAGCCGCAATTGCTCGATTTCTTTCGAGTCGCGGTGCGCAAGTGACGGTAACCGACAGCGCCAACTCCCAGACACTCGCGCCGGAAATTGCCAAACTCGATGATTCATCGGTCGCTAGTATTCGGCTCGGGCGGCTCAGTGCAGAAGATTTTTGCAACGCTGAAATAGTCGTCGCCAATCCGTCAATTCCGCCGAACGACTGGTTTCTTTCGCTCGCAGTTCGCAACGGCGCCACGATCACAACCGAGCTGGAAATCGTGTTGCAAAACTGTCCAGGACGAATCATTGCCGTCACTGGCGCCGCGGGCAAGTCGACCACCGTCGCGATGATTCAAACGATATTACAGGCCGACGGGCGTCGCTGTTTTGGTAGTGCGGATGCAACTCACAGCGTGCTCGCAGATTTGGCCCACGTTCGCGCCGACGACTTCGTGGTGCTCGAAGTCAGCAGCCAGCAATTAGCTCGCGTCTCCAGTGTTACCTATTCACCAGAGATTGCGGTGGTTACAAACTCGCAACCCAATCGATTAGCTTGGCATGGCACGTTTGATCATTTCGTGAAGTGCACACAACAATTACTGCGGCTGCAGACCGCCTCCGATGCAACAGTGATGGACTTAGCCGACCCGGAATTATCGTCGTGGCAGCGGCAGATTCGAGGGCGTCATATCAGCCCAGCAACGGAGAGCTGCATCCCCGAACTCCAAGTGCTTGGACAACACAACGTGAAGAATGCGAGTTTAGCTGCAGCTGCTTGCGTCGTGGTTGGCTGTTCCAGTGCATCCATTACCATGGGACTTAAAGAGTTCCCCGGTTTGCCTCATCGACTCGAACTGATTCCCCGCATCGTTGGGCGAGCCATTATCAACGATGCCACCGCAAACTCACCCACTCGCACAGCGGCGGCACTGGCGGCCGCGCAATCCCCCGTGACCTTGCTGCTGATGTCTTCCAGTTCGTACGACTTGGATTGGAAACCGCTCTTGAGTGAATTCTCCGACAAAGTTCGTCGCGTTGGCCTGTTGGGTTCCGGCGGGGCAGAACTTACACATGAACTCCAACTGGAACATCCGAACCTTTCGATCGAACATTTCGAGTCGATCGGAGAGGCTACCGCTTGGGCTATAACTGAGTCGC
>JBLHLE010000080.1:0-12493 GCA_047620805.1 Pirellulaceae bacterium | reverse complement strand
AAGAAGCAAAAGACCCAGGAGAAGCAAAGGACGACGAAGCCAAGGATAAAAAAGTAGCCAAGGATAAAAAAGAAGGTGGAGATGAGGAAGAAAGTGGAGACGAGAAGAAGGATGAGAAAGGCGACAGGAACTCGCCAGGCGAGAACAAAGAAGAGCCAGCAACGGCCAAGCCAAGTATTCCAACTGTCGTCAATTTCCCTTTTGGCGCCTACGGTCGAGAGCAGTTGCCCGAACAACCTTCGATCCTAGTCGTTCGCGGGGCAACGCTCTGGACATCATCGGCGCAGGGGATCATTGACAATGGAGCGATCGTCATCCGCGACGGAAAAATCGTTGCCGTCGGACTCGCCGACGACATCGCGATCCCCAGCGGTGCGGTCGTCAGCGACGCGCGCGGCAAGTTTATTTCGCCAGGCATCATCGATTGCCACTCCCACATGGCGACCGACGGTGGCGTCAACGAAAGCGCTCAAGCGATCACTGCCGAAGTTCGCATCGGAGATTTCATCAACTCGGATGACATCGACATCTACCGACAACTGGCCGGTGGCGTCACTTGCTCCAACATTCTGCACGGCTCGGCGAATCCTATCGGTGGGCAAAACCAAGTGATTAAATTGCGTTGGGGCGTAGTCCCCGAAGCAATGAAGATGTCTCGCGCTCCGCAGGGAATCAAGTTCGCGCTAGGCGAGAACGTCAAGCAATCTAACTGGGGAGATGAATACCGAAGCCGATATCCGCAAACTCGCATGGGCGTACAGCAAATCATGAAAGACGCGCTCACGGCGTCGCGGGAATACGATCGACGCTGGCGAGAATGGAATGCCAATCACATCGGACTACCACCTCGTCGCGATCTGGAGCTGGAAGCCATCGCCGAAATCGTTCGCGGGAAACGCTGGATCCACTGCCATAGCTACCGGCAAGACGAGATTCTCACATTGATCCGTACGCTGGATCAATTTGGCATTCAAATCGGTACCTTTCAACACATACTGGAAGGCTACAAGGTTTCCGATGCAATGGCGAAGCACGGAGCGATGGGGTCGGCCTTCTCTGACTGGTGGGCGTATAAATTCGAGGTCTACGACGCAATTCCTTACAACGGCGCCTTAATGCACAAGGCGGGCATTGTCGTCTCCTTTAATTCGGACGATCGCGAACTAGCTCGGCACCTCAATCAAGAAGCTGCCAAAGCAATGAAGTATGGCGGCGTTCCAGCGGAGGAAGCTCTGAAGTTCGTGACGCTCAATCCAGCAAAGCAGCTGCGGATCGAAAAACATGTCGGATCGCTCGAAGTAGGCAAAGACGCGGACTTCGTCATCTGGAGCGGGCCGCCGCTATCGAACTTTAGCCGCTGCGAACAAACCTGGATCGACGGCCGCAAATACTTCGACGTGGCCGAAGATCTAATAGCCCGCCAAAAGATGAATATTCTTCGTCACCAACTAATCCAAAAGATCTTGAATTCAGGGGAAGAGATGCGCGACGCCGGAGAACGCGATAAAGACCACAGCGAGCTATGGCCCCACGACGACGAGTTTTGCCATCATGGCCACGACGACCACGTGCATCAACATGCACATGAGGCGGAGTGATTCAATGTCTAGCAAATCAAAAATCGCGAATCGTCTGCAACCGCTAAACCAAACAAGTCAAATTGAATTACTGATACGGCAAGACACTATGTTCCATACAACAACCCAGTTATCTACAACCCAGTTATCTACAACCCAGTTATCTACAACCCAGTTATCTACAACCCAGTTATCTACAACCCAGTTATCTACAACACCGTCAGATAGAGCGCGACTCCACAACGCTTCACTGCCCTTGATCTTGCTCATTACGTCAATAATGACTCTGGCATCACAAGCGATGGCGTCACCCGAAATTCCGGGCGCACCACAGAAAAAACCAATCGCGATAATTGGTGCAACGATCCATCCGGTGAGCGGTAAAGTGATCGAGAATGGTACGATCATTTTCGATAAGGGAAAGATAATTGCGATTGGCCGCAACGTGAATATTCCCGCGGAAGCGATAAAGATCGACGGCCGCGGAAAACACGTTTACCCTGGGCTCTTCGACGCGTTTACGAATATCGGTCTCGTTGAAATCAACGCAGTACGCGCGACCAACGACCACACGGAAACTGGGACGTTTAACCCCAATGTTCGAGCCGAAGTCTCTGTGAATCCGGACAGCGAGATGATTCCGGTGACTCGCAGCAATGGTGTGCTACTCGCCCTGACCGCTCCTGCGGGCGGTCGCATATCGGGTCGCTCCGCAGTACTGCAGCTGGATGGTTGGTCGTTTGAAGATCTGACCCTGAAGAGCGATGTCGCAATTCACGTCCAATGGCCGAATGTAAAAAGTGGCGAAAGCAACGGGGACATCAAAAAGCTGCGCGATTTCATCGAGAAGGCGAGAGACTACGTCAAGGCAAAGAACGAACTCGGCGACGCTCAGCCAATCGACTTACGACTTGAAGGCATGCGTGACGTGCTTGAGAAACGCACGCCAATGATTGTCCATGCGGATCGGCTGGCGACGATTCAAACGGCCGTTGCGTTTGCGGTCGCCGAGGATCTAAAACTCATTATCTATGGTGGCTACGACGCGCCCCATTGTGTCGAGTTACTAAAGAAGCACGACGTTCCCGTTGTGGTTGGAGGCGTGTATCGTCTGCCAATGCGAACTGACGACGCCTACGATACTGCCTATACAGTGGCGGCTCGCTTGCACCTGGCTGGCGTGAAATTCTGCATCTCGGGCGAGGGTCGTTTCGGAGCTTCCAATGTTCGTAACCTTCCCTATCACGCAGCGATGGCAGCAGCTTTTGGTTTGCCTCAAGACGAAGCGTTGCGAGCGATCACACTGTCGCCCGCCGAGATTTTAGGCGTTGCCGATCGAGTAGGGTCTTTAGAGGTTGGCAAACATGCGACGTTGATTCTCACTAATGGCAACCCACTCGAAACCCCAACGCTTGTCGAAGCCGCCTATGTGCAAGGGCGGACTGTCGAACTCAACGATCGCCACAAGCGACTATGGAAAAAGTACGAAACGAAACAACGTCGGCAATAACAGCTATTTCTTCTGTGCCGCTTGCCCCCACTTGGAGCTTTGCAAAAGCGGCAGGTTGATTCGCAGCTTTCCAGACCGGTCGTCGTTCAGTACGTTTGCATCACCAAATTCGCAACTCTTGATGTAGGTCAAGAAGGAGCTGGTGTCTTCGTCGGACAGCGGGCCGATCGCCCACTCGAATCTGCGACCAGATCCTTGCATCCTAAGAGTATGCTGGGCAGGCAAGCCTTCCTTGACGTACGCGGTTATGGCGACAATGTGCCAGTTGACGGCTTTGATACTTGGGTTTTCAACGTCGAGATAAATAACCTTGCTTTGCTCGACCTTTAATTCCTCTGCATACCATTTGCGAAAATCGGTCCTCTTGAGTTCAGCTTTGACGGCCACCGGGTCGCGTTCGGGGGAAGTGATCAGATTTTCGTCCGTCACCACAACCAAAATAACAACGAAAATAAGTATCAGCCAACCGCTGATAATTGACGCGACACCACCGAGATAAATATAGACCGCCGATTTGCAAGTTGCCCAGTTTCGGGCCGCGTAAATGAAATCGTAAATGGGGACCAACAATGCCAAGACGCCCTGCAAGGAGTCATCGCGGAATGCCTTGACGACGATCAGCAATCGACCTGCGTAGGTAAGATACGAACCAACAACGATGAGAACACAAACTACAATCAGCACAATTCGATGCAGTATCCCGATCTCGTCACCGAAAGCGAGGCCGACGGCCAGTGGAAACAACATCATGCATGTACCTCCCACCAGGAGGTTCATGTAGTCCCGACACTCATTCCACCTCTCAAAGATATAGGCGAGCCAATAGCTGGGAATCAGAAGTACCATGCAACCTTCGGTCGAATTCTCATTGAAGGCGTGGATTAACAGCTGAACCCAGCCGATCACGTTAATGATGCTGCCGATGAAAACAACTGACGACACAGCCAAGCCCATCAGGAACTGAGGATCGAGCGAACTGCTTCCCGTTGTCTCTTCTCCATCTTCGTCGACGTTAGGCGTAATTACATAAGCTGCACCGGCTAACAAAGTCGTGCCGCAAAAGATGACGACAACCAGCAGCGCCCACCAAGGAACACCAGAACGTTCCTTGACCTTTATCTCCAGTTTCTTCTGGTCTATGTTGTGGGCGGCGCGATCGAGGTAGCTGTTACCGTATATCTCCTTGATCTTCTTCTCTTCGTGTTCAATCCGCGTCTTGAGCTTCTTCTTCGTTTTCAAGTTGTAGCCGCAGTTGACGCATATTACCTGCTCTTCTTTGACCGGTTCGGTACATGAGGGACACGCTGGCCCTTGATAGACGGGAGCATGCTGCTCGACGCCCACTTCATCCAGCAAGTCGCCAACGCCGCCTTGTTGCTGAGGCTGCTCCGCTTGCGGGTTGGGGATCTGAAGCGGGTTGCCACATTTTGGACAGCGAACGGCTTTACCGGCGAGATTATCGGGAGCGGCGAATCTCTGACCACATTGGCAGCCAACAGGGATAGGCATGGGAGCGAATCTTTGCTGATATGGGAAGTTGGAGACGTTTGAATCGGGGCCGGAGCCCAATCCACTTTATCAATTAGAAGCATAACGGGCGATTGGAAGGGTGGCTGACGAGCGTCAGATTGATCGCCGTACTACTCCATTCTGACCACCACAAGATAAAACGACAACCACTTTGGAGGACGGGAACAGGTTGACGCCTGATCGCAGCGGCCTCTGTCAAAATGGCAGTCTCAAATAGCTCGGCTGGGCAGGCTACCCCCAATTCGGTGGAATCCGTCGACGTAAGCCCTTACGGCGTCGCCCCTACAAAAATTACACGCACTTTGGCGCGGCAATTGCCTTTTACATGCCTCTCACGCCTAGCGAGCGCAGATTTGACAGATTGGTGTCTCCACGCCCGTGGCGGCAAGCGGTATAGATCCCGGAAATTGCGAACGACGTATCGGAGGTAAGAATCCATGGCAACAGCGACAAAGAAAAAAAAGGGAAAAGGCGTATCCATACAGCCTTTAGGAGAACGAGTTCTGATTCAACGAGATGAATCGGAAGAGACCACCGCAGGTGGCATCGTGTTGCCGGGTTCGGCTCAGGATAAGCCTGCTCGAGGAAAGATTGTCGGCGTTGGCGACGGTCGGCTCCTCGACGATGGAACGCGTGGTGAGTTGCAAGTCAAGGAAGGTGATCGAGTTATCTTCGCTAGTTACGCTGGCGAAACATTCAAAATCAATGATGAAGAGTATCTGTTGATGCGCGAAGACGACATTCTCGCCGTCATCGAGGACTAACTCAGAACACACACTTTCACTTTGATGGCAACATCTGTCCATCATCCCACCGAAGGAGTTATCCATTCATGCCGAAAATTATCGCATTCGACCAGGAAGCACGCGAAGCAATTCGACGTGGCGTTTCGAAACTGGCTCGAGCCGTCAAAGTTACGCTGGGTCCAAAAGGACGAAACGTCATCTTGCAGAAGAGCTTTGGTTCCCCCACCGTCACGAAGGACGGTGTAACGGTCGCTAAAGAAATCGACCTCGAAGACCCCTACGAAAACATCGGCGCTCGCATGGTTCGCGAAGTTGCCAGCAAGACGAGCGACGTGGCTGGTGACGGCACGACCACGGCTACTGTCATGGCGGAAGCAATCTTCAACGAAGGCCTCCGAGCTGTCGTTTCTGGCTGCAATCCCGTGCAAATGAAGACAGGTATCGAGCAGGCCGTTGTCGACCTGACCGAAAAATTGCACAAGATGTCGATCAAAGTCAAAGACAAAAGCGAAATGGCGAATGTCGCTACGATCGCTGCCAACAGCGACCGAGAAATCGGTGAACTCCTGGCTGACGCCATGGAAAAAGTTGGTAAAGACGGCGTTATCACCGTCGACGAAGGCAAAAGCCTTCAAACGGAACAAGAGTGGGTTGAAGGTATGCAGTTTGATCGCGGCTACCTCTCGCCTTACTTCGTTAACGAACCTTCCACGATGCAAGTTGTTTTCGACGACGCATACGTGTTGGTCTTCGAAAAGAAAATCTCGAACATCAAGGACCTCGTCCCGCTGCTCGAAAAAGTCGTTCAGCAAGGCAAGCCTTTGTTGATCGTCGCTGAAGACGTAGACGGCGAAGCTTTGGCTACGCTGGTCATCAACCGCATCCGCGGTACTTTCAACTGCTGTGCAGTGAAAGCTCCCGGTTACGGCGATCGTCGCAAAGCCATGATGGAAGACATCTCTGTGCTGACTGGTGGCCAACCGATCTTCGAAGCACTCGGTCGCAAGCTCGAGTCACTTCAGCTTTCCGATCTCGGTCGCGCCAAGAAAGTGATCATCGACAAAGACAACACCACGATCATCGAAGGCGGCGGAAGCAAAGCCGAAATCAAAAGTCGCATCGACCAACTTCGTCGTGAAATCGAAAATTCGACAAGCGATTACGATCGCGAAAAGTTGGAAGAACGCTTGGCCAAGTTGGCTGGCGGTGTCGCCAAGGTTAATGTTGGTGCAGCAACTGAATCGGAAATGAAAGAGAAGAAGGCCCGCGTCGAAGACGCACTTCACGCAACTCGCGCAGCTGTGGAAGAAGGTATACTTCCTGGTGGTGGTGTTGCTCTTCTCCGAGCTTCCGCTGGCATCAAGCCCAGTCGCGAATTGTCGCAAGACGAAGAAGTTGGCTACAAGATCGTTCTTCGCGCTTGCCGCGCTCCACTGACCATGATCGCAAACAACGCCGGTCAAGACGGTGGCATTGTTTGCGAGAAAGTCATCGAAGGCAAAGGCAACTTTGGCTACAACGCTCTGACTGATGTCTATGAAGATCTCATCAAAGCTGGTGTTATCGACCCCACCAAAGTGACTCGTACCGCCCTTTCCAACGCAGCCAGCGTTGCCACTCTCTTGCTAACCAGCGATGCCCTCATCGTTGAGAAGCCAAAAGATAGTGGTCACAAAGGTCACGGTGGCGACCACGACATGTACTAAACCGTCGCCTAAGTCGACGTGTTGAAAAGCATGCTTGAACTCAACCAACCCGCTTTGTTACGGCAAGCCCCGAAGCAAAGCGGGTTTTTTCGTTCTTGTAAAGTCGCCAATAACTTTGAAATGACGGGCAATGTACGTTGCCGCTCGGCTCGTGGAGTCTGCTTGGATCGTGAAGTCTTCTTGGGTTTGGCGTACACTGGCGAAGCGAATATCCTGGTCAAAAGTTGGCAAAGCCTTTAAGATATAAGTACTGCGTCTCATATTTCTCACCTGCCACATTCGCACCCGCCAATTCGACGGAGACTGTTTCGATGACTCAACGAATCGCGCTGGCTATTGCTCTCGTGTTTTCCATGCTCGCTGCATCGCTCCATGCGCAACAAATATTCGTTCAGCAAACTGCGGGTGGTGTCGCTCAAATCGCCAACCTCAACGGTGGCTTTTATGGGTCTGGAGGAACATATAAGTACAATGTGCCGCAAGATCCGTTCATGATGTTGCGACTGCCTCAGTTCGCGAAAGAAATCGAACTCGTTGACGAGCAGAAGAAGAAGATCGAAGAACTGCAGAAAGACGCCAACGAACTCCGGCAAGCTGCCTGGGGCGAGTACAGCAAAGTCGCTCATCAACGGAACGGAAATGGCAACGTCACCGATTTTCAAAAACTACAAGCCGAGTTTCAGAAGAGCCGTCAAGAAACGGCCAAGCGGCTACAAGAACGACTCGATGAAATTTTACTGCCACACCAAGTCGCTCGCCTCCGTGAATTACTGATTCAAATCAAGATCGCAACACGAGGTGTATATGCGATGAGCGACACCGATATCGCCGAAGCCTTGGATGTCAGCGAAGAACAGAAGAAAGAACTCAAGCAAAAGCAAGCCGAAGCTCAACGCAAACTTCAGGAAGAAATCTCGAAGCTCCGAGCTACATACCAAGAGGAAGTTCTCAAGGACGTTCTTAGCCGCGAACAGCTTCTGAAACTTGAAAAGATCCAAGGCAAGAAGTACGAAGTGAAACGCCCAGATTACTCAAAGATCTACAGCCAATATCGGCGAGCGGAAAAGAAGCCTGGCGAAGAAACAAATAGCGCGGAAAAGAAATAACCCCGAAAAGAAATTACGCAGAAAAGAACCAACGCAGAAAAGAACCAACGTAGAAAAGGACCATGCCGTCGCGGCCATCACGCTTGAGTCGAAACGCGAAGAAGCGATATAACGCGTCCCTAATACAGTGTGACAAGATACAGTGTGACAAGATACAGTGTGACGAGATACAGTGTGACGACCAATAATCTAAATATGGAGCAGGATAGAAACCAATGTTTGTTCGAATTGTTCGGAACCCACAATCCCGTGGCCCTGATTATGGGTGCGGGCAGGAATCGAATCGGGCGAGCGATCGCTGAGCAACTTGGATGCCGGGGTTATCGCCTCGCCATTCACTCACACACTTCACTACCAGAAGCACAAGCGTACTGTACGGAAGTTCGCGATCGAGATATTCACGCAATAGCGGTATCAGCTGACATCACTGACGAGCGCGCCGTAGTGGATATGGTTGAGCAGGTTTACGACGAACACGAGCGAATCGACGTACTAATAAACACTGCGGCAATCTGGCATCCGAAGCCGCTGGAGGAGACGCAGGCAAAAGACGTGCGTCAACATTTTGAAGTCAATGTGCTCGGCACGTTCCTGTCTGCTAAGCATGTTGGCGAGGTCATGATTGGTCAGCCGCGTGGCGGAGCGATCATTAACTTTGGCGACTGGGCAGTGGCGCGCCCGTACGAAGGCTTCGCTGCTTACTTCGCATCCAAAGGTGCTATTGAAACAATGACCCGTAGTTTGGCCGTCGAATTGGCTGCTCGCAATCAGCGCATTCGAGTAAACGCAATTCTTCCCGGCCCCGTGATGTTGCCCTCCGACCTGCCTGAAGATCAAAGGCAAAAAGTGATCCAAGGAACGCTAGGGAAAAGAGAAGGTACCGGCGAACATGTAGCCCATGCGGCATTGATGCTGATCGAGAACCCTTTCGTAAACGGAGTCTCGCTGCCAGTCGACAACGGCCGCTCAATTTTCGCCCATGACGGTTCCTGGAAACTTTACGATTAAACATTATGTTGAGTCACCTCGTATTGAGTCTGTCCACTCCCTCATGCTTCACCAACTCGTGCTTCCATACCGATCATCTCAAGTTCGCTGGCGAAGTTTGGGCGAACTGTACGATTGGGTACAGACGAACACTCGCCCGCTCGAAAGAGTTCCTCGGAGACAAGTAACGCACTGGTCCTCGGCGCCGCAAAAACGTAACTCTCTAATTCGATTCACCTTACATTGAGTCTCTCAACGAAACATCGCGAGTCGCCTGCGACTCCCCCCCAAAAGGGATACACAAAGCGTGCGAGTCGAATTTCCAGCACCGCCGACAATCGTCCACACAAACCCATTTGACTTGCTGTTATCCCTACCGCGTGGTAGCTTTAGCAGCCTGCACTTTTCAGTCAAACCTAACCACGGAGCGCATTAATGTATCTAGCTCAACAGCGTGCCAATACGGCATCCAAACCACAATGGCTCCGGATAGCCTTGGCAGCTTTCTTCTCTTTTAGCGTAGTGCTTGGATCGTCGTCTTTTGCCGACGACGCCGACAAGGAAAAGAAGGACACCACGGAAGAAAAGAAGGACGCTGCCACAGACGAAAAGAAGGACGTTTACCAAGTTCCCGACAGCAAAGATGTTTCCGAATTGGTAACATTCATTCAAGCCTTGTCGCGCATGCGTCCCTCGAGCCTGGAAGAGTACCTCGCAATTCAAAAGCAGCGACCGCCGGCGCTGATGAAAGCTGCCGACCTCATCATCAGTCTGGAAAAAGATAAAGCGTCGGACGCTTATCAACTGGCGACGTCGATTCAAATGCAGGTCCGGGTCAGCAAGTTGCGTTCGGCGAAGGGTGCGGAACAAGATGCGTTGCTGCAGTCTGTTTTCGATTTCGTGGACAGCAATATCAAGTCGTCCGAACCCGGTCCCGCGGTTCAGATCGCTTTGATGACTGCCCAGCAACTTGAATCTCTGGGCGACAAAGAAAAAGCTGTCAACGCTTTCAACCGACTTGGTAAAGCGCTCCAAACCAGCGACAGCGCTCAGATCGTAGAACGCGGAGCAATGCTCGAAGGCGCAGCTCGGCGAATGACTTGCATCGGTGAAGCATTCGATCTAACGGGCACGAAGATGGAAGGTGAAGCTTTCTCGATCGCCGACCTGAAAGGCAAAGTTGTCTTGGTCGACTTCTGGGCGACATGGTGCGGCCCCTGTCGCGCCGAATTCCCAAACATCAAAGAAGCGTACGATGCTTATGGCGAACATGGCTTTGAGGTCGTCGGTGTCAGCATCGACCAGGATCGCGAGCAACTGGAGAAATACGTCGCCGATAAGAAAGTGCCTTGGATCACTCTTCACGAAAAAGACAAAGATGGTCGCAGCCCGGCTACCGTCCACTACGGTATTTTCGGTATCCCCAGTATGTTCCTCGTCAACCGAGAAGGAAATGTTATCTCGACTTCGGCGCGGGGCCCCGAACTTCAGCGTCTGCTGAAAAAGGAATTCCCAGACGTGAAGATCGAAACGAAAGAATCGAGCGAATAAGCGAAGAATTGCTCGTTCACATCGCGAATTCTAAAACGGCGTCCCTTGAGGCGTCGTTTTTTGTAGCTGGCGGCAGCGTTAAACTTCAAAGCCCAGCCGGCGGCTGAAACGGCGACCTCGCCGGGACGCGACGCCGGGAGCTGAGTCCAGTCCCTTGGCCGACACGCTAGCCCCGGTTCGTGTTAACCCCAATTCGCGGGCTGCGAAACGCGCATAATCACTTACCGTCGCCTGTTTCCGGAAAATCGGGGATGCTTCGCTAGCCGCCTTCACCTACAATATCAGCAGTCGTATACAAGTTCGGCCGCCAACCACAATTGACGAAGGACAATGGTCATGTCGCAACGCGCTCCCTTCCCAGGGCTCTTTCTAAATATCATCCTGTGCACGGTTGCTGCACTTACGTTTGTCGGCTGTGGTTCGCCAGATGTCGAACCGACCGATGAAGTGAATAACGGCGAGCAGACCAACGCCGTCGCCCCGACCGAAAACGGCGAGCCAAGCGAACTGCCGCAATTTATACCAGGTATGCCACCGGAGCTTGGCGGACCACCGAATCCAGAAACGCAGGTAGACCTGGCCGGCGACCTGACGAAAAAAAGTCCGACGGAACTTCTAGCGATCGCGGACCATTTGGAAGCCCAACTTGAAGGTTTGGCGAGCCGAGGCCGCTCCAATCCCATCTCTCAAGAGGAAATGGATGCCGAGCGCGAAAGACTCTTATCGCAATTGCTTAGTGCAAGTTCGACAGTGTTTGATTCCAAAGAGGCGAATGCCGAACAACGAATTGACGCCACCCGAGTCAAAGCTGAATCGATGGCGCGACTGATTCAGTTCGACGCGAAGTATAACGATATGCTCAAGACCTTCGCAGAAGTTGCGGCAACTGATGCCAACGAGAGGATTGCGGCCATCGGTGGAGTCTATTCATTCCTGTTCTCCATCCACGACGTTATGCGCGAAGCAGATCCGCTACCGATATCGCACCTCGAAGCGATGTTTAAGCGAGTTGTCGAGAATAATAAAATCGGAATCAGCGAGTTTGTGGCAGTCGATTCCGCGCTGAAAAACCTTAGTCGCTCACACCTACGCGAGACAGTCGTGCCGCTGCGCGGGCAGCTGGCAGCAAAGTTCGCCAATTCTGATGACGTGGAAGTCTCTGCTGCCGCGACACAAGTGACGACGAACCTCGCGCACCAAACTCTAATGCACTCGTTCGAACAACACATCTTTAGCATTTTCCAAGACAAAGCGGACGAAACTACACAAACTGCATTGGTCGAGGCAACTGTCAATATTATAAAGACGTCGCCAACCGGTCCCGTGTTCGCCGAACTATCAAATCAATCGATGAACCTGGAATACTCCGGCCACCCCTCAGCCGCCGCTGCAATTAATTCCGCGTTGGAAGCAGGTTTCGCAAATCACGAATCCGCGGAAGTGCAAGCGAACGTCGCGATGTTCCTCGACGAAGCCAAGAAACGCATTGGCGCCATTGGCCAGAAATTCGAGCTTGAGGGAATTCAACTCGATGGCTCTGAATTCAACTGGGATGCGTATCGTGGCAAAGTCGTATTGATCGACTTCTGGGCAAGCTATTGCCGTCCGTGTATTGAAGAAATGCCGAACGTCATTGAGAACTACGAGAAATTCCACGAGCAGGGATTTGAAGTTGTCGGGATTAACGTCGACCCCCAGATCTCCGAGGCAACTGCATTCCTCGAGCGGCGGAAACTACCGTGGCCAACCATCGTCAGCAAAGACCCCAGCAAGAACGATC
>JBLHLE010000079.1:0-12507 GCA_047620805.1 Pirellulaceae bacterium | reverse complement strand
GCATGTCCAAATTGGGCTACGGTCGGATGCCCTACATCGGATCTCAAGTCGTTGATAGTCGAGGAGTTGCTTTGATCCAGGAGTGGATTCGCAGCTTACCGGCGACAGATTCGACTAGATCTGCACCACTGGCAAAAGAAACAATGGAAGCAAAGTCTCTCGCTCGCCTCGACAAAGAGGGGGACCATCAAGATGCGATCGAGCAGCTGGTTAAATCGACGCCCGGTTCGTTGGCCGTGCTCGAATTATTGCACGCTGGGAATCTATCGAAGAAGGATCGAAAGATTGCCGTCGCCGCGGGAGCAAAAGCGAATTCCGATATCGCGGGATTGTTCGAGACCTTCATTCCCGAAGAATACCGTCGCTCGAGACTTGGACCCAACCCGGAGCCGAAGCAGATCCTGAGCCTCCGCGGTGATATCGAACGAGGTAAGTTGATTTATTACAGTGATAACGCCCGCTGCCGCGCTTGCCACGAACATCGCGATCCATTGCTGTCGTTGGGGCCAACCCTGGCCGATATCAATAAGAAATATAAAACGCTGGCGGAGATCGTAGACCACGTTCTCAAGCCATCATTGAAAGTCGAGGAGATATATTCGACCTATAACGTGATCACGCTCGAAGGAAAAGTGTTGTCTGGTTTGGCTATCGAACAAGGGCCAAAGTCAATCACGTTGAAAACTATTGACAAAAAGACCGTCGAAATCGCTCGCGATCAAATTGACGAGTTGACGAAGAGTAATCGATCGCTGATGCCGGAGCGAATTCTTAGCGACCTGACCGCTCAGGAGGCCGCCGATCTGTTGGCTTACATTCGAAGTCTAAAGTAGCTCGAGAACTGTTGTGCGACGCCCGTGAAGTTATATTTGAGTGTTCGACGTTAGAGGAGGATGGTGTAATGGTCCGGTTGACTCAGAGCTTCGGTGTGGAGACAGTCCTGATGGTTTTGTTGTGCGCTTTGGCCCATGCCGCAGCGGAGTCCGCGGATGTTGAGCCGCTTGCGCGGATCATGTTCGGATCCTGCGTGAAACAGGAACAACCGATGCCGATCTTCGAGACGATTGCGGCCGCTCGACCGGACTTGTTTGTTTTCCTGGGCGACAACATCTATGCCGATACAACAGACATGGATGTCATGCGGGCCAAGTATGCCAAGTTGAAAGCGAATCGAGGATTCGGCAAGCTGCTCGACGCGTGCACTATTCACGCGACTTGGGACGATCATGACTTTGGCGTAAACGACGGCGGCGCGGACTACTCGAAACGAAAGGAATCGCAACAGATCTTCGTTGATTTTTGGGGAGACGCGGAGGATTCCCCAAGAAGGTCGCGCCCAGGTATTTACGAGTCTCAGATTTACGGACCCGCAGGCAAACGAGTTCAAATTATCGTCCTAGACACGCGCTACTTTCGAGGTCCGCTGAAGACGGGGGAACGTCGTGTCGGTGGTCCGTATTACCCGACCGATGACAATGAAACAACGATGCTCGGCGAAGCACAATGGAAATGGTTCGAGCAACAATTGAAACAGCCCGCGGAGTTGCGCATCATTGCTTCGAGTATTCAGTGTCTCGCGGAGTCATCCGGGCAAGAAACTTGGTCGAATATTCCGCGAGAACGAGAACGGTTCTTTCGGCTTATCACAAAGACGAAAGCCGACGGCGTCTTCATTATCAGCGGCGATCGGCACTGGTCGGAACTATCGAGAGTAACGCAGAAGGCTCCTTATCCGATTTACGATCTTACCTCCAGCAGCTTTAATCAGATTCATCAGCGGGGCACTCCCACGATCAATAAACATCGCATTTCGCCGACTACTTTCCATCGCGAAAACTTTGGTGCGATTCTTGTCGACTGGGACAGTGCGGACCCACAACTCACTGTGCAAATACGAAATATCGAAGGCGCTCCGCAAATTGAGAAGAAAATAATGCTCAGTGAACTGCGGGCAAAGACAAGGTCAACGCGTTGATCTAGAAGAAGATCGAAACCGCGTTCTATCTCTTGTCTTTTTAAGTACAAATGTCTTTTTAAGTACGCATGCCTTTTTAAGTACAAATGTCTTTTTAAGTACAAATGTCTTTTTAAGTACAAATGTCTTTTTAAGTACGCATGCCTTTTTAAGTACGCATGCCTTCTAAAGCACGCAGCAGCGCGAGCAGGAAGTCGCGATTGTCCGCTTGCAGATAGTTCATCGTGCCGCCCATGCGACTGAAGGTTTTGTTGTAGCGAAGATAGTACGCTGGGTTTTCCTCGGGCGGTTCACCCAGGGACCAATCCCAATCGCTCTTGGCTAAGTCGACGACTTGCATGTAGTGGTTGTCGATGTGGTTGCCGTTCTGGATGGCAATGTTCTGAGCCATCGATAGTGCTTTCTCGAAAATCATTGGACTCATTACCGCCGAGCCAATTGAAAGATAAACGCCGCCATCGATGCGGCTCACGCTTTCGGCGAACGTGAGGAAGTCTCGCTCGGCGCAGCGGCCGAGGCAAGCGCCGCGGTTCATTGGATGATTGTAGATGATATCGTGCCCAATCATGGGATGCCCCGTGAATGGAATTCCGAGACGAAAGGCATTCGCTTGCGCCGAGTGTTCTCGCCAAGGATGCGGCAACTTCATTCTGCCTGGTGAAATTTCAAACTTGCGGATGATCCACAGTAGATCTGCTGCAGCTGCGACTCGTTCTGTATCGTCGTCAATCGACTCGGCGATGACCACTTTGAGTTGGTCTTCGGACGGAATTTCGATTCCTTCGGTGTGGATCATGGAACCGACGGACTCTCCGTAGCCTTTGCCTTCGTAGGCACCGACGTTGAGAGCGAGGTTGATGAGGAAGCCCGTTTCTTCCCAATTGCCGAACCGCCCTTCGTCGACCATCAGTTGTACGTCTTCGCAGCTCTTTCCCTGGAAACTGAACTCCCAATCGTGAATGATGCCAGCACCGTTGGTGGCCAGATGCGTAAACCAGTCCTCCTGGATCAGTTTAGTGAAGACTGGTCCAAGGCCATTTTTTATGGCGTGGGCGCCGAAGGTGCACATAACTGGCTTGCCGCTGTTGCGAGCAACGCAGATGCGTTCGGCCAGAGTTGCGATGGTTTGGTGAGCGGAATCGGATAGCGGAGCCGCCTCGCGCTCGGGAAGAACCATCTTGCTGGCAAACTCAAATTTGTTGTCGCGCGCAGCTAGTGGTTGCATTTTGACAGAGAAACGGTCGAATTTTGGGTAAGGCATGATGGTTCGCAACTACGAAGTAATGCTAGGCCGGATTATTCGTAACCCGACGCGTAAGCGAGGAAATCCGGCGAGTTTCCTCGCTTACGCGTCGGGTTACTATTGCGCCGTGTTTTGGGAAAGTTGGCGACAAACTCATGTCCACAAACGACTTTCAATGAGCTAAGTTCTACTCATGAATAATGCGGGCTAGGCCTTTGTCGCCGTAGCGGATGTAAAGGTAACGCATTTTAGCACTTGCGACGGGAGATGATATGGGCGAAAAGTTGCTGCCATTTTTGACGGCGATTCCAGTAACGCTTAGAATCTAGAATCCAGTAACACTTAGAATGTCAACGCGACACCGAATCCCTGCTACAAGATGTCCACGCAGCTCAATATCACCTGGGCGACTTTGTGCGGTGCCGGCCGAGTGCGCGAAATGCGGCTTAGATTGATTCAGGCTTAGATTGATTCAGGACTAGATTGGTTCAGGACTAGATTGAACGCCAGAAGCTCACATCACATCACATCACATCACATCACATCACATCACACTAAACCATGCCAGGCTTACTATGACGAAAAGAATCTCATTGATCTTGAGCGTCCTCATTGTTCTTCTTTGCTTTGTCGATTTATCGGCGCGAGAGCCGATCTCGTCTTCAAATATCTCATCTTCAAATATCTCGTCTTCAAATATCTGGGATTTAGATCGGCTTAGTGCAGCGCCGAAGGCGACCTGGGGTAAAAAGGAAGGAATGATCCAAGAGGTTTATTTTGAAGGCGAACCATTGGGCGGCAAGCCAACTCGTGTGTTTGCGTATGTTGGCCGGCCGGAGGGCGAAGGCCCCTTCCCTGCCGTAGTATTGGTACACGGTGGCGGTGGACAGGCGTTTGTCGATTGGGCCAAGCATTGGGCGAATCGCGGATACGTGTCGATCTCAATGGATACGGCGGGCTGTGGACCAGGCAAGCAACGCTTAGAAGATGGCGGTCCCGATCAAAGCGACGTGACGAAGTTTCGTAACTTTGGTTTTGACGACGCGAAGCAAATGTGGACCTATCATGCTGTTGCCGACGTCGTGCTCGCGCATTCGCTGATTCGTTCCTTGCCCGAAGTCGACGCCGCGAAAACGGCACTGACCGGAATCAGCTGGGGCGGTTACCTGACGTGCATTACCGCCGGGGTCGATTCGCGATTCAAGGCCGCTGTTCCGGTCTATGGCTGCGGGTTTCTGCACGACAATAGTGTCTGGGCGAATAACCAAATTGCCAGAATGGATAGCGAGGCAAAGCTATTATGGATTAAGTTGTTCGATCCCGGTCAGCATGTCGGGCGAGTAAGTTACCCGATTCTTTTCTTCAACGGGACGAACGATTTCGCCTACCCGTTGGATAGCTATCGCAAGACGATTGAGCAAGTCGATCCCGCTCTCGCCACGACCGCTATTCACCTCAATCTCCGGCACGGCCATATCTGGTCGTTTCCAATCGTCGATGCGTTCATCGATTCCGCGTTAGCCGGAAAGCAGCAACTAGCCAGAGTCGGCGACGTTCGAGTTGTCGGCGATCGGGCTGAGGCTCCATTACTTAACAAAACACCTTTGGCAAAGGGTGAGCTTCTTTACACGATTGATTCGGGACCGTGGCAACAGCGAAAATGGACGACGTTGCCGGCCGAAATCGTCGATGAAAAAATCGCAGCGCAGTTGCCGGCGGAACGCCCTATCGCTTTCTTTTTGCAAGTGACTGACGAGCGTGGCTTGAAGACGAGCACCACTCACGCCAATTTAGTCCGGCCGGAACCAAGCGACAATCATGCGATTATTCCAACTCCAAAATTGGAACAAGATTTCTACAACTGGCATCAACGACATGCAGCGGCAGTGCGGATTAAGGATGAAGTGAATCCCGATGTAGTGCTTATCGGCGATTCAATTACTCACATGTGGGCTGGACGACCCGAGTCCGGTCGTGGAAAGGGGGCGGAGTCTTGGCAGAAACAGTTTGGCGACCGCGCTTTGAACCTTGGATTCGGCTGGGATCGAACGCAAAATGTAATTTGGCGAATTGATCACGGCGAACTCGACGGTCTCACACCGAAAAACGTCGTCGTCCACATTGGCACCAATAATCTGGCTGGAACAAAAAATCACGTTGCAGGAACTCCCAAGCAAATTGCCGAGGGGATCAAGGTCGTATGCGAGCGAGTGCAAATGAAGCTGCCAAAGGCGAAAATCTTGCTCATGGCGGTCTTTCCACGCGGCGAAAACCCCGCTCACCCAATGCGTTCTAAGATCGCAGAGATTAATGAGCAGCTGCCCGCTATCGCGAAAGAACTCGATGTGCAGCTGATCGATATTTCCTCGAAGTTGCTGAACGCCGACGGAACGATGTCTCGTGAAATCGCAGGCGACTTTCTGCACCCGTCGGCAATAGGTTATCAAATCTGGGCCGACGCTTTGCGGCCACACTTGGCCGAGTGATCCGGTTGTCAAGGCGCGTCGCCGGTCCAGCAGCTGCCTCTTGGGACATACTAGCACGAAGCGCAAGCGAGTATATGTTCGCATGGGATTCACTCGCTTGCGCTTCGTGCTCGTATTCTCGGTTTTTGCGGTCTCGCGTGGTGGGAATCTTATCAGCGTGTTTTTTTGTCAGCGGGGAGAATCTGTACGGCGTCGGCGATCACGTATCCGTTTGATTCCTTGTTCGAAATCTCAACAATCGCTCGCTTTTCAAACTCGAGCAAACAGAGCTTAGTGAAAGCGCCGTCTTCGCCCCCTTTCTTCTGGTCCACCATCACGGTGACCGACTTCCCGTTGTCCGATTGAATTGTGATTGAAACATTTGTCGCTCGATTTGGATTTGGTGGCCAGCTGGCGCGCACCTCGTACAGCCCGGGCTTGGGAACTTCTAATGTGTAACGAGCGACGCACTCCCCTTTCGCTTCGTTGTTGTCATGTAAATAGGATGGGCCAACGCGCGGGTGAGTAACATTGTTTGTAATCCATGGGCCAGTCAGTTTCGCGTCGTCGTTGTCAACGACGACGCCAGGAAGAGATTTCTTGTCGATGTCCGTACCGCCAACTCCGGCCCGATGTCGTGGTGGCCCTGTGTATTCCAGTATCTGGCCGTCCGCTAACAGACGTTTTCTCAGTTGAGCGTAGTCAACGTCTTGCACAGTACTGTCGTCGTCAATCGCGATGGACGACGCGGTTGCGGCACTTTGCCCCAGCAACATAAATACGGGCTCCATACGAATCGACCCGAACGCGATATGCGACGACGACAAAGCGACCGGAACCAGCAGGTTGGTACATTCGTTTCGTTTCGGCGTGAGCGCTCGATATGCAACCGGGTAGGGTTCGACCGCAATTTCGACGTTGCCTTCATTTCTTACGGCACCATCGACTACGGTCATCTGGCAATGGTGCGAGTCCATGTTGTAGGAGGCTAAGCCGATAGAATCTTGCGGTACTTCTTTCCCCTGGCAATTGCTTTGCGTCATCACGTAATCACTGACCATGCGGCGACCTTCGCGGATGTAGAGTTGATGTGTCCAGCCGCTCGTGTCTTTGTATTCGGTTCGGGGTAGTCCCCATTTTTGAAACTCAGTTCGATATTTATCCGGAATTCGTTCGCTGTTGGCGAGGAACCACATCGCGCCGATTTGGTAGTTGGCGTGATCTTGGAAGATTTGCTCCCGTTCTTTCCAACTTGCATTCGGCCAATTGTAGTTACCTCCGACGAAATCGATAAAGTAGGCACCGTTGAAGAGGTGATGGTTATTGGTATCAAGGCTCCAGCGAATTTTGGGATCGGCGCCACTTTCGAAAAGACGCGCGAGGAGCTCGTATTGCAGTGGGTCAAAGACGTCCGGTTTGGGGAACGGTGTTGGATCCTTTTTCGTCAACCACATGCGGAAACAGAAGGCTTGAATTCGTTTGTCTCCATTACCCGGCGTGCCGGGGCTGTCGTTTACTCGCGGAAGTAAACCGCTGGTCGGATCGCCAGCCACCAGGTACGGATCGACTTTCGTGGGCCAGTTGTGTCCACCAGTGCCAGGCCGACGAATGCCGTCATAGGTTTCCTTGTATTGACTATTTGCTTCTCGTCCAGCCGTCCACGAGACTCCGGCTCGCGCCAGGAGGTCGCCTTCGTAGGTCGCGTCGATGAACTGTTTCGCTCGCACCTCGAGTCCATTTTCCATGGTGATGGAGACGATCTTCGCACCCTCTTTTTGAACCCTATCGAGGTGACATAAGCGATGAACTTCGACTCCAGCTTTCTTGAGCAGTTGTTCGAATGCCGCTTCTGCCTCGGAGGGACGAAAACTGTGTTGTCCGATGATGTTGTAGAATTCTCGGGCGACGCCTCCGCAGACAGATTTATCGCCACCATCTGTATGACTGAGCCCACCGGAGCTAAGGCCACCGAGGTGTTTTCCGAACTCGAGGAGTACAGCTCGCTTGCCCATTCGCTGGGCTTGTATCGCGGCAACAATTCCGGCGCATGTGCCCCCGTAAACGCAAACGTCGGCCTCGATGTTTCGCGGTTCGACCTTCGTGGGGGGATAGTAGTATCGCAAGCCGGGAACCGCTGGAGCAGGGAGCTCAGCGGCGGCGTTGTTAGCTATTAGTGAAAAGGCAATGACGACCGCAATTGCGACTGAACGTAGTTTCGATGTCACGGTGATTTACTCTTGGGTGCTTGGGCGAGGTTATGAATTACCTTGGTGACTTCTGTTCGCGCGGAATCATGTTTGATTTGCGACGTCGATAATGATTATACCCTGACGAGAACGCGAGCGTTTGACACAATCGATGAGTTCGACTCACTCCGGGATTACTCAATATCGCTTATCCAAAATCAAAAAGATGAACGACATCGACGACATTTGCGGGAACGGCACAGCATCGCTTGCTAGAATGAGTGCTACCGTTTTACCGTGACTCGGGGCCGAAAACATATCGCCGTGATCGTTTATGAAGAATCAGTTATTCAGTTTTGCGATAGTGTTCTGTGCTCTTTCAGGCAACATCGTGGACGCCGAACGCCCGGATGTACTGATGATCGCCATCGATGATCTTCGTCCCATGCTGGGCTGCTATGGCGATCCGAATATTCAGACACCGAATATCGATCGATTAGCGAAACGCGGTGTGGTTTTTGAGCGAGCGTATTGTCAATATGCGAAATGTGGCACTTCGCGCTTATCGTTGATGACTGGTTTGCGTCCAGACAGTGTGGGCGTGTTTAGTAACAACGAAAAGGATGTCATTGCATTTAGAAAGCGGCAGTCAAACGCTGTATCGATACCGCGTTGGTTGAAGCAACACGGATACCACGCTCAGAGTTTTGGGAAAATTTATCACGACGGCTGGGACGCGGTTGAAGATTGGTCCGTGCCATCGTCTCCTGGACGACCAAGAGAAATGTGGGAAGTGGCAGACGCCCGCGATGTAACGAAACCGACGGTTATCGCCGAACGCTGGGACTGTCCTGTGATGCAGCGTCCCGATGTGGCGGACGATCACTTGTTTGCAGGGCGAATGACAAAGCAAGTTCTTCAAACCATGCGCAATCGCAACTCCGACAAGCCAACTTTCTTGGCCGTTGGATACCGGCGACCACATTTGCCGTTCATTGCTCCCAAATGTTACTACGATCTTTACCAGCCCGATTCTTCGTGGCTGGCGAAGACTGCTCTTCCCAATGTGAACTCACCCGTGATGGCATGGTTCAATTCCGATGGTTACGTCGGCGGTGCGAAACGAGTTGGTCTAACAATGCCGACTTTCCCCAATCGAGAACAGGCGATCGCTTGGAACGGTTACGAGATGCGAAGTTATACCGGAGTTCCTAATCATGGCGAGTTATCGACAAAGCTGCAGTTGGAACTATTGCAGGCATATGCCGCATGTATAACTTACGTCGACACCCAGGTCGGTAAATTGCTCGACGAGTTGGACAAGACCGAGGCCTGGGATAATACGATTGTCGTGCTCTGGTCCGATCACGGTTGGCACCTCGGCGAACAAAGTACCTGGGGGAAAATGACGAACTTTGAGATTGCGACACGCGTGCCGTTTATCATCGCGGCTCCCAGTATTGAACCGGGACGAACAGAGACGATCGCGGAACTGGTCGATTTGTATCCGACTCTGTGTGACTTGACCAAAATCGATTCGCCGTTGCATCTGCAAGGCGAGAGTGTTGTGGCTTCGTTAAAGGACCCGGCAGGCAAACGGGATTCGATTGCGTTGAGCCAATACTCGCGGTTTCGGGATGAATATATGGGCCGCGCTTTGCGAACAACTCGTTATCGATTCGTAATCTGGGAGCAAGTGCAGAGCAGTCGTGTCGTGCGTCGCGAGCTCTACGATCATCAGATCGACCCGAATGAAACCAGCAACATTTCCATCGATCCAAAGAACGTCGACCTGGTAAAGCAGCTGGAACGCCAGTTGCGAAAGGCCTTTGCATCCGCGAGAAATTAACAGTGCGGTCGTTGCAAGATGGGAAAGTTAAAAAATGAACCAGGTATTTACGATGTTGGCGAGTTCGTTTATTTGTGTTTGCCTGCTGACTAGCGTTTGCGCTGCTGCGGGTGGCGGGCGCGTCGAGCGAGTCGAGACGGAATTGTTGATTGTCGGCGGAACGGAAGCGGGATGGGCTGCGGCGATTCAAGCTGCTCGACAGGGCGTCACTAAAATCATGATCGTGCACGACGGTGAATGGTTGGGCGGTCAGTTTACGGAGCAGGCTTTGGCTTGTGTCGACGAGAATAAAGGAGTCGGCAAAGTCGGTTGGGGAGTCGACTGGCATCCGATGAAACGCTCGTTCGCTCGATCCGGCTTATTCAAGGAATTGATGGACAAGATCGAAGCATTCAATACCCAGAAGTACGGTTCTCCAATGCCGGGAAAACCCTATCATGGGCCGTCAACATTCCGGCCCGTTGAGGCCGAGGCAATTTTTCGGCAGATGCTACAGCCCTATGTCGATTCCGGTCAAGTTACCTTTTATAAGAATCGTTATCCCGTCAAGGCCGACGTCGTCTCCGGTCCTGATGGTGTGCCGCGTTTGACTGGAGTGTGGTTCGCGACTGTCGGAAACTCTCGGTCCGAATTGCAGGTGACCGCCAATGTCACAATTGATGCGTCTGATTGGGGCGAAGTTATTCAAGTTGCCGGCGCCGACTTTGAGTGTGGTCCCGACCCGCAGTCGCGATATGGCGAGGCGAGTGCGCCAGTAGATTTAAGCCAGAATCCAACCAATGAGATGAACCCGATTACATGGGCGATGATCGTCGCGGAATCGGACGGGGAAACTCCGATTCCCAAGCCGGCCCGATTCGATGATCGAAATTATCCCCGCGCAACATTTTTGAGCCTGAATCAATTTGGCAAGTTGAAGTGGGATAACCCGAATCCTGGACTGGGCGCCATTGCGCATTGGCCGGACGCCCGCAACGCCTCGAATCGCCAATTGAGCGTTTACAATGTTCGCCGAATCGTCGACGGATACGCCTCTAAAACGAAGCAAACCATGATCCTGCTGAATTACATGAACGGGCAGGACTATCCACTCGAACGGCTACCGCAACGAGTCGTCGATGCGTTGGAGGCGAATGAGTTGGGCGCGTCTACGAAGAATATTGTTCTGATGTCTCGCAAGCAGCGTGAAATCGTCTTTAACGATGCCAAACAACACTCGAAAGGCGTGCTCTACCACCTGCAAAATTTCGTGCACGACCACGCTTCCGACAAGACGAATTCGTTTCGCCGATTCCATTTGAGTAAAGAATTTGGAACTGCTGACGATTTGCCACCGAAACCTTATATTCGCGAGTCGCTTCGGCTGAAGGCCATGTACATGATGCGCGAACAAGATGGCAGAAACCGAGATGGAGAAACGAAAGTCGCAGCAACCGAACGATTCGCTCACGTAATGTACCCCGATGGTCTATTCGCTTGGCAATTCCACTACGATTTTCATCGTACGGGCCGAACCTATTTGACCGACGAAGGCGCGAGCGGACCATGGATCGACTATCACAAACCGAATCGTCACACGAATTTTCTCAGCGATCGCTCGACCTTTCCGCTCCGCAGCTTAGTGCCACGTCGGATGGATGGTCTAATCGGTGCCCAGAAGAACGTCGGATATAGCAGCATTGTGAGTGCGGCGATTCGGCTACACGACCAGTGTATTGCCGTCGGTCAGGCCGCGGGTGCCGTTGCGGTTGTCTCATTGCAAACCGGAGAGCAACCGCGGCGATTCCCTTACGATCGCCAACGAATCGAAGCAGTTCGCCATGTGATTTGTGGTGCCCATAGGGAATCCGTTCCACTGCAAATTTGGCCGTTCCGCGACATTCGCCCGGAGCAAACATCGTACGTCGCGATCAACCGATTAGCTGCAATCAACGCTTTGCCGTTGGGGATTCGCGATGTCGATTTTCGGCCCGACACGCCGGCGACCACAGAGTGGCGAGCCGTAGTTGTTTCGCTGTCGGCGAACGCCAAAATATTGCCCAGTAACATTGAACCGCCAAGGGCCGAAATGTCACGAGGGGAGTTCTGTAGACATTGGTGGGAGTTAGTTCGCGAATTGCCAGATCAACGACTTGAGCGTAGATCGCCGACGGATGCCGATGGCGACGGAATTAAGGACGAGGACGACGCTCTGTTGTTCACTCCGAATAAACCGATTCGTTTCGGAATCGACGGTCCGATTCTGACACCGGAATCAGATGGGATACCGCCAGGGTCTAAAAAAGAATGGCTGCATTCGATTAACTTCTGCGGTGCCGGTACTCCCCAGGTTGACGGATTCAAACACGACGCTGGAAAGGTCTTCAGCGAAACGCTTGGATATGGATGGACGCGAAGTTTGTCTGCAAACCACCGTCGCAGGTTTGCCGTTAAGGAAGTAGAACGAGACACGTTTCTGTTCACGAGAAGCAAAGATACTTGGGAATGCAAATTGGAAAATGGACGATATTTAGTTCGCGTCTGCGTTGGGGATTCGGGACACGAACAGCTATCCCAGCGCGTGAGTCTGGAGGGGCAACTAATTATTGACGATACAACTACGGCTCGTGGCGAGTTCGCCGAACGCGGCCTCGAAGTCGTTGTCAAAGATGGGCGACTCACGATGGACATCGGTTCCGGAGAACCGATGTCCAACACTTGCATCAATTGGATCTTGATCCGTGGAGCCGTAGGCCGCTAACAAGCGCCAGAGGATCCGTTTTATGCGAGTTACCTCCCCACTTAAATCG
>JBLHLE010000078.1:0-12525 GCA_047620805.1 Pirellulaceae bacterium | reverse complement strand
GACGGCCCGCCACAACCAACTGCCGTTAGCAAAAGCGTCGACGTCAGAGCAAAGAGCATTGAACTCCGCATTGCCGTGCTAATTCTCATTTTTCGCTCGTCCTGCTTTTACTCGGGGAATGGTCAGTCAAACGGTAAGATGTGACATTCGGTAGCGTGCTTTAAAGTGTATTGCCGACTTGACGCTATGATATCGAAATCCAGCCTGTTGGGTTGGCTTCCATGCAGGTAATTGTGAAGCGATGTGGGACGCATTTGCGCGAGCAGTCTGGTGTGCGGTTATTGCGCGGATTGGCACACGTTCGGGGTAAACTTCGCGTAAATAGAGCGGTTGTGGAACGCGGGACGCCATAAATTCGAACGGCACTGCTTTTGCTCTCTGTAGAGATTACAATGCGTGCTAGGAGCTCCCGATCACCGTTTTTTAGAAACGGCATGCCTTATGTCTTCACTCAACAACTCATTTGCGGCGTTGAAAGCTAACTTGGCCGCACTGCTATTCTTTGGGCTTCCCGTCGTTGCCCACGCGCAACTGGAATTCGAACGGGCTCCGATAAATTACAACTCCGCGCCCGCCACGGATCGAATTGCAAAACTCCAGGAGCGATTGGAGAGCGGCGACGCAGAGCTGAAATGGGACGATAAGAACGGTTGGTTGAAGTCAATGCTCCAAACGCTGGACGTCCCCGAGTCCTCCCAGGCTTTGGTCTTCTCGAGGACTAGTTTACAGATCTCTCGGATCTCTCCCACTCGTCCGCGCGCGATCTACTTCAACGACGACATTTACATCGGTTGGGTGCAGAACGGCGAAGTCCTCGAATTGTCTGCGGTCGATCCGCAGCTCGGCGCCGTGTTCTATGTACTGGATCAACGCGATTCGGATTCCCCGAAAATAAAACGCGATCGAGGTGAGTGTCTTTCGTGTCACGCTTCCTCGCGCACAAAAGGAGTACCAGGTTTCCTAGTGCGGTCCGTGTTCCCTGGCATTGATGGCCGACCTTTTTTTGGTCTCGGTACGACAACCACCGACCACACAACTCCGCTGGCCGAACGTTATGGCGGTTGGTATGTAACGGGACAACATGGCGATATGGGACATCGCGGTAATTCCATCGCGAAGGAAGATCAGGAACCTCCGATCGATGTGCATCGCGGTGCCAATCGAGATGTCCTTCCGAAGCACGTGGAGAGCGATGCGTATCTACACCAAGACAGCGACTTGGTGGCGTTGATGGTTCTGGAGCACCAATCGCAAATGCATAACCTGATCACTCGAGCCCAGTTCGAAGCGAAGCTGGCAGCTCACTATGACAAGACGATGAACAAGGTGCTCGAGCGACCGGAGGATTACCAAAGCGAATCGCGACAGCGACGCATCATTTCAGCCTCCGAGAAACTGCTGAAGTACATGCTCTTCTGCAATGAATTCTCGCTCACGTCTCCAGTGAAAGGGACTACATCTTTTCAAGCTGATTTCGAATCATGCGGGCCGAAAGATAAACAAGGTAGATCGCTTCGCCAGTTTGATTTGAAGACGCGGATGTTCCGCTACCCGTGCAGCTTCCTGATTCACTCGGATTCCTATGCCGCGTTGCCCGCAGAAATTCGAGACGAAGTGGAGATTCGTTTAATGAAAATCCTCCGCGGGCAGGATCAATCGGAAGATTTCATTCACTTGGACGAAGAAACTCGCACCGCGATCCTGGAAATATTGAGGGACACGTTGCCCGGTTTCAAAGAGCGTTTGGAGAACTAGCTTTCGGTGCTCCTGCCGTAAGTTCAACTCGTAGCACTGCCTACGATCCGCGAACAGAATTTGCGAATCCAGTTGAACCAACTCGCTTCGCTTTTTTGTCGAAGGCGGCGAGTTTCTTCTTGTTGGTCCGCCAATTGGACTTCGAGGACCCGCAATCGTTCTTGTGTCGTCATGGCACTCGATTCGAGCTGCATTTCCAATTGTGCGACGTGCTGTTGAAGTGTCCGGTGGCGCTCGTCGAATGCCTTTCCAAGTCGGTGGAGCAATGATTCTGTTCGTCTTCGCTCTCGCTCTAATGTCTCTTCTGCCGATTCACGCAGGCGTTGGACCGTCGATTGGATCGTGATTGTTTTCGCTGTCGAGTTGGCCAAGTGCTCCTCAAAGCGTTGCAGCCGATAGGCAATTCGAGTGATTTCTTCTCGCTCTTGACTCAGTTGGCTGTGCAAGTCGCGAGCGGATTCTTGAACGCCATTGATTTCTTCGCGATGGCTCGCTCCTTCCCGCTGTAGCCTCTTTTCTGTTTTCTGAATTTGCTCAGTTAACTTCTCCGCCAGCTCCGATTGGCTCGCCATCGTTCTGTCTTCGGATTCGAGCAAGTTTTGATTAATCTTGTCGAGTCGATTCCTTCCCAGCTGCAGTTCTCGCTCAAGCTTGTCAAGTTGTTCGCCGGCAACTTGTCGTAGGTTTGACGCTTGCCTGGCGTCCGCGTGAAATTGTTGTCGCAGCGCGTCGGCTTCGTCATTTAGAGCCGCCAGCTGTTGGCCAAATTCGTCGTGCCCTTCGACCAGCATTGTCGACCAAGAATGGCTGTCTTTGCGACTCGATTCAAACTGCTGGATTTGGTCGAGTAACAAGTCGAAGCTTTTGGAAAGATGGAACCGCAGGTCTTGCGATCCCGAAATGACCTCCCGTTCGTCGACAGCTGCCGCACTCAGACCAGCTGTTATCGCAATCGACTCGACAGGCTCTTTCAATTTAGTCACGCTTTCGGGGGTCGCTGCGACTTGGGACATGGCGACGACTTGTGGTTCACTAGTCTGCGCGTACACGGTTGCGATCGAAGAGTCCAAAAGCGGAGTCGTACGAAAAATTTCCTTTTTCGAATACCGATCGATGTCGCAGCGCAATTGATCGCGACGAGAGATAGTAATCAGGATCACATCCGATTCGCGTTTGCCGAACAAAAGTCGATAGTCGCCCTCCCGCACTTCCACTACTTTTAGCGACGTTGGAAATTGAATCGATTTGGTAGGAAGATGGCCCGAGAAAAGTTTTCGCGCCATTCGCTCGCGATAAACTTGTCCTAAATTGTCGAACTGTTTTTGCGCTTCCTTACTGATAACAATCTGTTCGGGAGTAATGTGCACGGCGAACACCTCCTGGCAAAGTTTTATTTCCTCAAATTCGAGAGTGATATTCACGCGACGTGCTGGTCTGAGCAAAATCGCCAATCCGAAGCCAAGTCTGCAAGTGTTAAAGCTAACTTGGAAACGGTCGACCAATGTTTGAAAAGAGACCAGATGAGTAATGTCAGCATTCGCTGGACATTCCTTTTTACGCAAACGGGTGGGCTCTTGGCTAATCGAATTCGCCGTTTCTTGTGCATGCACCGCTAGCAATGCATGCGTTACGTAAATGCATTGCGGTAGTTATGGGGCGAGGGCTTCGTCCCGACGTGTCGGGTAACCAGCGGTGGTTCGAGCAAAAGCACGAAGATGCGTTATTCCGCGATTGGCGAATCGGCGTCATCGGTCGCTATCGCCGTAACGTCTATCGGGATTCTGCGGAACAGTTGTAGGACCACCAGCAGCGCGATGAAGATCAGCAGGGAGCCGAGGAGAAATGGTGCTCCAGCTAATTTAAACGGTGCGCGATCAGATGTGAAGTAGTGGAATAAGCCCGTGGTGAATATTAAGGGGGCAGCGATATTCGTGAGGCTCATTAGGGAAGTCAGCGCTCCTTGCACTTTGCCTTGCTCGGAAGAATTTACAGCTCCGGCGATGATGCTTTGAATAGCGGGGCCGGCGACTCCTCCAAAAGCACCGAACGCAATGATGCACGGGATCATCCAGTCTTTCGTCGCTAGGCCGTAGCAGAAGAACGCGACGACGTTTACGGAAAGTCCGAGAATGACGGTGCCGCGTTCGCCGAACTTTTTAATCAGCGGACGCACACAACCACCTTGAACGATCGCGGCAGTGATTCCGACTAATGCCAGGACGTATCCATTGGTTTGTCTCGACCAGCCGAATTGGAATCCGGTGAATAAGATCCAGACGTTCTCTAGGCCGCGTTGGGCCAGCGATGTAAAGACAAAAGCGACGGCCAAGCCCGCGACGATCGGATATGCCCTCAAGTGTTTTAGGGCACCAAATGGATTGGCCTTGGATAGTGTGAAGCTGCTTCGTTTCTCAGGGGGCAGCGATTCCGGGAGGACGAAAAATCCGTAGAGCCAATTCACCAGCGCAAGTCCAGCCGCGACGAAGAATGGTAGCCGCAAGTCGAAGCCACCGAGGAAACCGCCGAGAGCCGGGCCGATTGTGAATCCCAGTCCAAACATCATGCCGACGAAACCATAGTTTCGTCCGCGCGTCTGGGGTGTCGAAATGTCGGCGATGTACGCGTTGGCGGTACTGAAACTCGCCCCCATGATGCCCCCAAAAACTCGGCCAGCAAATAGCCAACGGATATCGGGCGCAAATCCCAGGACCAGGAAATCGACTCCCAATCCAAAGAGCGAAATGAGAATAACAGGTCGGCGACCGAAGCGGTCCGAAAGCGCCCCGAGGATTGGGGCGAAGATGAATTGCATGAACGCGTAACTGGCGGCAATTATGCCGTAGTATTTAGCCGCCGACGAATCGCCGACGAACTGCTTTACTAGTTCTGGTAGAACGGGAATGATAATCCCGATCCCGAGGATATCAATAAACAGTGTGAGTAGAATGAACGCTATCGCCGCCGTTTTTGGCGTGTTCGAAGGTTTCGTCATTGGGCGGCGTGCTCTACGTGCGGCGAACTCAGCGTCGGAAACATGTAATTCTAAGCTGAGAACATGCCAGACGCTATTCCAGCAACGGCCAATTACTGCGTATTGGGCAACCAGATGCTGCACTGCACTGTGCTACGCTACGCAATGCGGCGGGTCGTTGAGGCCGATATTTCGGCTTCGCCATGACCAGATGCACCACACCTGTTTCGCACTCTAGGAAACCCGCTTCGCAGAAGCAAAGATAATACTTCCACGTACGCAAGAATCGCTCGTCGAATCCGAGGCTGCCAATGGCGTCAATGTTCTCCCAGAACTTCTCTTGCCACCGCTGCAAAGTGCGGGCGTAGTGGAGGCCAAAGTCTTCCGCGTGCTCAACTCGCAGATCTGTTTTAGTCCGCAGCGATTCGGTGATAGCCGAGAAAGAGGGGAGGAACCCGCCGGGAAAAATGTAGGTCTGAATGAAGTCCGTCGACTGGCGGTAGGCGTCGTACTTGTGATCCGGCATCGTAATCGCTTGCAGAACCATCAGTCCATTTGGCTTGAGCAGCGACGAGCATTTTGCGAAATAGGTGTCGAGATATGTTTCTCCAACCGCTTCGATCATTTCGACAGACACGAGTTTGTCGTACTGGCCGTCGAGATCCCGATAGTCCTCCAGCAGTAATTCAATGCGATCTTCCAAGTCGAGTTCTTCGACACGTTTTTTGGCGAATTCATACTGTTCTTTGGAAATCGTAGTGGTGGTAACTTTGCAGCCGTAGTTCTTCGCGGCATAAATCGCCAGGCCACCCCAGCCCGTTCCGATTTCCAAGAGATGGTCGTTACTGTTGAGCTGTAGTTTTCGACAGATGCGATCGAACTTGGCCAGCGACGCGTCCTCCATTGAACTCTCGGCGTGCTCAAAATAGCCACTCGAATAAGTCATCGTTGGATCGAGCATCAGCGAGAAGAATTCGTTGCTGAGGTCGTAATGGGCGGAAATGTTTCTCTTGCTGCCCGACTTGGAGTTTCGCATCATCCAATGCCATGCCGCTCGGAATGGTAGCATCAGCCAGTCGAATCGCGTGTCTAGTGTAGACAGGTTGTCTGCGTTGTTGGTCATGATGCGCATCACGTCGACCAAGTTGTCAGACTCCCAGTATCCGCGGAGGTAGGCTTCCGCCGCTCCCAGGCTCGAAGAGCTGGATATCATCGAGTAGAGCTTGGCATTGAGCACGCGCACACTGGCCCTCGGGCCGGCATTGATGGAATCGGACGGGAAGTTGTGCCGCCCATCGCTATCGATCAATGTCAAGTTGCCCCAAGTCAGACTCTCCATTTGATGGAATAGCCCACTGCGACAGAGACGTTGCCAACGTGTTGGAGCTTCCATTGTAGGAGCCTGCGCCGTTAACTGCATCGGAATGGCAGTATCGACGTTGGTCTGCTCGGCGGTTAAGGATGCGTCGATGTTACGTGTAAGTTTTTGGGGTGGGAGTGATATGGACACTTTTTTCGCCAAAGTTTGAGTGCTTGCCAATAAATTGCTGCCGATATCTTCGCCGTCATTAGCGGATAGCGAAGCAGCGTACGATTTAGTTGCCAACGCGTTAACTGTTGGCGTGTGAGCGACATGGTCGCTTTAAAGATTCTGTCGCCAGCTTGGATGTTTTGCAGCGAAACTCGTAGTGAAGAATCTGGTGCCGACAGATTCCAGCGGTACAGCATGTCCATCTCCATGAACGGAGAGACGTGGAAGTTCTTAGGGTGTTCGAATCGCAATCCCCCTGATACGCCGGTGCGGTTGCCTTCCCACAAGACGTAATGATGTCGCTCGTTCCAAGGAGTGTTGTTAACTTCCGCCACGACCGTCTGAATGTCGCCGTTTGGCATGTGGCAGAAGTACAAGTTGAGCGGACTGAAGTAGAACCCCATATATCGCATTTGGCACAGCATGCGAATGGGACCTTCGGGGCGAACGCCCGTTCTGTTTTGCACGAGGTCGCGCACGGAATCGGGTAGCGGAGCTGTTGTGCTATCCAAGTAGTCTTCTCTGTTGAATGCGACAGTGGCCAGGCGACCGCGGGGAATCAGTCGTTTCAACTCTCGATCGTTTTCGAGTTCCTCAAGGTCAAGGTAAGCCATGAACACTCGGAAGTCGAACGAGTGTTCTAGAGGACGGTAGCGGCGATGCGCGACTCTACCTTCGTAGATGCAGCTAAACATTCGTCCATCCTCAAATTGAATTTTTGAGCGACCCGCAAGGCGCTATTTACACCGTCTTCGTGAAACCCATAGCCCCAATAGGCTCCGCAGTAATGAATTCGATTTGTTCCGCTGATTTCCTCGTGCCGGCGCTGGGCTGCGATCGAGGCACAAGAGTAGGCGGGGTGAGCGTAATTGATTTCGCGAAGTACGTGTTCAGGCCGAACCGCTTCTGGCTGGTTGAGTGTCAATAGTACGGGCGACGGCGTGTCGAGGGATTGGAGTCGCGTCAGGTCGTAGGTGACGGTGGCAGGTTTGTTGGCGTCGCCGGTCAAGTCGTAGTTCCAACTGGCCCAGGCGCGTTTCCGCTTTGGTAGCAGGCTGGTGTCGGTATGCAGAGTGGCGACATTGGGGCGATACGGAAAAGCCGAAAGTACTTCGCGTTCCGTTGGAGTCGCGTCGGCGAGGATTGTCAGTGTCTGGTCGGCGTGAGTCGCGAAGACAACTTCGTCGAAGCCCTCGATTCCCTGGTCCGTTTGAAGCGTGACACCATCCGCGTTTCGCATGACTGATTTGACTGGGCAGTTCAATCGATACTTGCGGCGGAGCGGCGCGGTAAGCGCCTGTACATAGTTTCGAGCGCCCCCGGATACCGTTCGCCAAAGCGGTTGGTCTGTCACTTGAAGCAAACCGTGGTTGTGCATAAAGCCGATCAGAAACTTCGCCGGAAACTGAAGGATTTCGGCTGGATTGGACGACCAAATTGCAGCCGTCATCGGTTGCAAATAATACCGACGAAACCACGTCCCCAACTTCCAGCGACCCAATAACTCGCCAACTGTCGTGCCGTCTTCGAGTGACGCGTCTTGAATTGCTGCATTTGCCCGCTTATTGAAGCGAAAAACTTCGTACAGCATCTGGTAAAACTGTGGTCGGAGCAGGTTGCTACGCTGGGCAAAGACTCCATTTAGTGAACTCCCCTCGTATTCCAGCCCCGTGCGTTGACACCGAACGCTAAAGCTCATGTCGCTGTCGTCGGAATCGATACTCAACAGGTCGAGCATCTTACAGAAGTTTGGGTAGGTCTTTCTGTTGAAGACCATGAAGCCCGTGTCTGCTTTCAGTTGACGCCCGAACGCGTTGAAGTCGACCGTGTTAGTGTGACCGCCGATGTAGTCGTTCGCCTCGAAAACGTGAACATCGAAACGAGTCGATAGCATGCGAGCGATGATGTTTCCGCTAATGCCGGTACCGATCACCGCAATTTTCATAAGACAAGTCCCCCTGTCAAAGTTGAATCGTTTTCGTCATCACGCTTCGATGATGCGTGCTATTTCGTACTTAGCTGTTTAGATTCGAGCGAACGTTTGACAAGCTGCCAAATTGCGTCGAGCTCGGAAATTTTGAGTGGACGTCGCTCGAATTACTGTGTTTCGGACGATTCTTCTTGCTTTGGCGGCCAGGGAATAAGCGAGCTAGTGCGGCGGATGTAGCTGCCGTACCCCGCCCGTTTTTTGGTCAAACTCTGCTCGAGCAGTGCCACGCCCGATACCCGAATCAAGAAGTAAGACATGATCAGCGGACTGATAACCGCCCAGAAGGCTCCCGTCGCGGCGGCAAAGCAAAAGAATGCCCACCAAACGAGGAAGTCGCCAAAATAGTTGGGGTGTCGTGTGAAACGCCACAGTCCGCGATCCATGACCTTTCCTCGGTTTTCTGAATCACTCTTAAAGCGGGCTAGTTGAAGATCCCCGATTGATTCGAAGAGAAAACCAGTCAGCCACAATCCCCCAGCGATGTAGTCGACAAAATTCAGCGGGGACGAAGACGTTTGGGCGATTTGCAGGGGCAGCGACACTACCAACATGATCAGTCCCTGGAGCCCGAAAACCAAATAGAGACTTACCAGCGGAAACCGATCCCCGTGATAGTCCCGCATTTCTTTGTATCGGTAGTCTTCACCTTTGCCAATGTTTCGCCAAGCGAGATAGCCACCAAGTCGAATTCCCCAAACTGTCGCAAGTATCGCGACCAGTAGACCTCGCGGATTGCTTTCGGTTAGCAAACAGGTTGTCCAGGCAATTACGACGAACCCGAGGCCCCAGAAGATGTCCACAATACTTGAATCTTCTAACCATAAGCTCGCAAGCCACAACAGGAAAAACACAATGCTGATGACCGCAATGTTCACTCCTAGAATCGCAAAGGACATGAGAATTGAATCGTTGAAGAAGAATGAACGTGAAGTTAGCCGCAGGCAGTAAATGTGCAACCTAATATAGAGCGGTGGCAAGTCTTGGAGGTTTTCACTTTGCAGCTGTATTCGTTCGCTATTGGATTCTCGAGCTCGAATGGCGGTGAAACTATGCAAATACAAGCAAAAGCGGGTCAACTTCCCCTAACTGACGGAGTAGACGATAATTGAGTTGTTAATTACCCGGGCACTTCAGTCGGAGGAGTTTATGGCGTCTGCAAAAGAAACTATGATCGGAATCATTGGGCTGCAGCCGGATGATAGCAGCTATGAAGAAATTCTGCGCGAGCTCGCTCATGGACGCATGGTGCAACGCGGATTGTCCGATTCTGATGCTGGAAGGACAGTTTCTGATGAGGATGTGAAGATACGCTCTCGTTACAGATCGCGAAGTTCGCGAGATTCTTATGGTCCCTACCGTATTCCTTACTTGGTTAGATCAAAAGATCGGGTTGAGATTCTGGGCGTCTTTCACAGTGCGATGGACATACAGCGGTACTTGGACTAGCGCGTTAGTTGGTATCGTCTTATCCGCACGCTAGGAGTTGACGTTCTAATCTTAAGAGTGAGTTTGTACGAAGTCGACCGTATTTACTCGGGCAATTCTGTGATCGCTCGATTCGGAAGCGCGTCGTCGTCTAGCGCTTGTTCTTCGACCATGAGCTGCTGTAGCTGTTTGACCAAGTCGGGTTTGCTGGACGCCAAGTCGCTTGTTTCGTTGGGGTCACTTGCCAAGTCGAAGAGCTCGATCTTGGGTTGCTTACCCGTTCGATGAACGATCAGTTTCCAATCGCCCATTCGCAGCGCAGCGGACTTCTTCAGCACGCCTTGCCAGTATAGGACTCGCGGGTCGGGTTTCGCGGCGGCTTGAGCGAGCGACGGCCAAATGTCCTGGCCGTCCCATTTTAGTGAAGGCTCTTCAGGGCATTTGACGAGTCGGGAGATCGTCGGCAACCAGTCGATGACGTGGAGCGGAGTGGTCACCTTCTTAGGAGTTAACGTGTCCTTCCAGTAAGCAAAGGCGGGAGTGCGAATGCCCCCTTCATAGACCTGTGTTTTCCAGCCGCGCAGTGGAGTGTTGAGTCCGCGGATCTTCCCTTTCACGGCGGTATCGGGATAGCGATTGCTGTCGTCACCGTTGGTTCCACCATTATCTGAGAAGAAAACGATCAGTGTTTTCTCGAGTTGCTTGGTATTGCGAAGTGCGGTCAAAAACTGACCGATGGCGTTATCCATATGCTGAGCACATGCCACGTATTGTTGCCGGTCGGAGGCGACATGTTTCGCCGAATCGAGCCATTCCTTAGATTCATCGAACGGGGTGTGAACTGCGGTAAAAGGGACGTACAAAAAGAACGGCGTCTCGCGTTTGACGTTGATAAATCGGACCGCTTCTTTTGCGATCAAGTCGGTGACGTGCCCCGCTTCGTCTTGCAACTCATCGTTGCGGTGCCAAGTGCGGCTGTACGGACCATGCTTGTACAGATGGTTCACCGGATTGACGCCACCAGCCAGACTACCGTGTGAGCTGTTGAAGCCAAACTTCCGTGGCCCCCACTCTGGCTTCGAACCGAGGTGCCACTTACCGGACATGCCAGTGTCGTAACCGACATCTCGCAGCAACGAAGCAAGCGTCACTGTTCCCCAAGGTAAGACGCGCTCGTTGTCGGGTGTCGTGTTCCCGAATCGCGACCAATATCGTCCCGTAAGCAAAGCCGCTCGGGTCGGCGTACACATCGGAGCGACATAGTGTTGATCGAGTTCCACTCCGCTGCCACAGAGCCGATCGATATTGGGGGTCTTGATGGCGGAGTTGTGATAACCAACGTCGGCCCAACCCATGTCGTCCGCCACAATGACGAGGATGTTGGGCCGAGTTAATGGGACTTCATCGGCCGCCGCCGGACCAACTGTCACCGCGGCGAAGATTCCGATGGCTGCGACGAAGAGTGCAAATCGCAGTTTGTTCTTATCCATGGCCAATCCAGCAGTCGTTGTCACAACCCCCCTCAGTCGTCAGTTACGGGTCGTCAGTTACGGGTAACTTGGTACTGTCGCGACTATTTTCCGTAAAGTCGAATTTCATCGAAGTCGTTCATGTCGTCGAACGAGCCGATTCCGATTCGCCCTTTGCCGTAGCTGGTGTCCTTGATAGACATATGCGGTTTCTTCATGTCATCGAAGTAGACATTGATTTGCCCGTCCTTTGAGCTGCGAGTGACTTTGACTTGATGCCACTTATCCGCCCACGGTGTGCGGTTTTCGTTTTTGGTCAGGGCCAGGCGGGGCGCGTCTTTGACGATCATGATTTGGCCGCTGTGTGGATCGGGGCGAGCACCGAGGTGGCAGTAATAAAAATGCGTGGGGTCTTGGTGGCAAAAGAAGACGCAACAATCCCGGTGGTTGCCCGTGTCGAGCGTGCTTTTGACCTTGAAAGTCAGCACAAAATCCGCGACTTCGACGTTCTTGATCAAGGCGATATTGTGTGGACTGCGAAATTTGGGTTGGTAGTCACTTGTTCGTTTGTTCAAACCGAAAACATTGTTGCCATCTACTTCTCGTAGCGTCCAGGCTTTTTCGTCCGTTGCTTCCCAGTTGTCGCGACCCTTGTCAAAATCGTCGCTGAACACCAACGGCAAGTCCGTGATGTCGGCTTGAACTGTTACTGTCGTGAATGCGAAGAGTGCAACGCAAATGTGTATTGCTGAGCGGACCATTGTGTTCTCCAGGTAAGGACGTGTTTTCGGTTTTAGTCGTGTAGCCGTCGGTTCATTTTCAATTAGCGGAGGCCGCGGGTGGGATTGAATTGGGGTGTTCCGCTATTCTAACCCAATTCTGCCTACTCGAATCGTCCCCATTTTGGCTCAATTTGCGGATATCGCGGCCGCGATTTGGATCGGCATTGTGCTGTCTTGAAAAACACGCTACTTTTCGCGAGTTAATACACGTAAAGGAGCGAGGCATATGGCTTTATCGCGTCGACAAGAGCTTTTTGAATACTGTTTAGACCACGTTGTCCGCAAGATCGAGACTCTGGAAGTTTCGATGGACCCGTTTCCTCATTTCTTGTTGAGCGGTTTCTTTCCGGACGACGTGTACAGCGAATTGTTGCAAAGATTGCCAGCGACGGAGCATTACAAAAAATTCGATGAAGACAAACACCAAGGTGCCAAGGAAAAAGAAAAATATCGCGAGCGAGCGAAGCTGCAAATGTTGGAGAAAAACTTTGCTGCGTTAGGCGAAGAGGATCAGCAGTTTTGGCTCGGCGTACGCGATACGCTAGGCTGCCAAACACTGAAACGCGCCGTTTTCGAGAAGCTCGCCTGTGGATTGAAATTGC
>JBLHLE010000077.1:0-12544 GCA_047620805.1 Pirellulaceae bacterium | reverse complement strand
GCGGGTAGCGATGGGACCGATGGGTTGTCGAGCGTCAAGTGTTTCTCGGGGATGACAATGGTTCAGTCGGTCGAATCTGCCAAGTTCGTCGGCATGCCACAAAGTGCGATTGATGCGGGTTGGGCCGACTATGTCCTAACGCCCGCTGCAATGCCGAAGCGATTGGTCACTTTCGCGCGCGGGCCATTTCTGCGGAGTGGTGCATCGGTCGATAAATCAATTCCCATCTTACCGGAGATCCTATTGCTGCTACGTCGTCAGTGCGGTCACGATTTTTCGAACTACAAGAAGAGTACGATATGCCGCCGCATCGAGCGCCGGATGAACGCTCATCAGATTACCGAGTACAAGGACTATTTACGCTTTCTCAGCAGCGATCCACGCGAAGCGGAGTTATTGTTCGCGGACTTACTGATCGGCGTAACGTCCTTGTTCCGCGATCCATGGGCATTTGAGGTGTTGAACGATGCGATCATGTCGGCGCTGCAAGAAAGCAAGGACTCAAATTTCCGCGTATGGGTCGCGGGTTGTTCAACTGGTGAGGAGGCGTATTCGATTGCAATCTTGATTCGGGAGTGTATGGACAAACTGAAAATGCATTTGACTGTTCAGATCTTTGCCACCGATTTGGACGCTGCGGCGATTGAATCGGCACGGAAAAGATTGTTTCACCCTACGATCAGCAATCACGTGTCGGCCGGTCGATTGGAACGCTTCTTCTCGAAGCAGACAGGCGGTTACCGGATTCGTAACGACCTTCGCGACTGGCTGGTCTTTTCAATACACAACGTGATTCAGGATCCCCCTTTTACGAAGATGGACTTGATCTCTTGCCGTAACCTGCTGATCTACTTACAGTCTGAAACGCAAAAGAAACTGTTAGAGATGTTTCATTATTCGCTGAATAATGGGGGTTCTTTGTTTTTGGGGACATCAGAAACTATCGGGGAGTTGTCCGATTCATTTGATATCGTTGCCCCCAAGGCAAAACTCTTTAAAAGCAAAGGCGTTAGTTTGATTCCAGCTCGGCCGGCCAATTTTCCGACCGCGACTGGGCCGGTACCTAAAATGAAACGATCTGCTCAGACTATGCATAAAAATATGGATGTGAATGAATCGGTGGCGGAGATGCTTCTCACGAGTTTCGCGCCGGCGACTGTTGTCGTGGACGGCGCCGGCGATATTGTCCACGTGCACGGCAGGACGGGACGGTATTTAGAGCTCGCCGCAGGCGGTTCACCCAACAACATTTTCACGATGGCCCGCGATGGCCCGCGATGGCCCGCGATGGCCCGCGATGGTCCGCGATGGCCCGCGATGGTCTGGCGCAAGCGCTGTTGTTAGCATTACAGGAGGCCGCCAGCAAGAATGAGCCGGTCGTTCGTACGGGCGTGTCCGTCAAGACAAATGGCCACACCGAATTGGTTGACCTTCTCGTCCAGAAAATCGATGCTCCCAAATCGATCGAGGGGCTGTTGCGAGTCTCGTTCGTCCCCACACCTCTCGAATCAACAAACATCGAATCACCCCCTGCTAAATCGGGAAAACACCGAAGCAGCGCAGTCAAAGAAATCGAACGCGAATTGCAACAGACGCGAGAATCGCTGCAAAGATCCAACGAAGAGTTAGACGCGTCGAACGAGGAAATGAAATCGTCCAACGAAGAGCTGCAGTCGACAAACGAGGAATTGCAGAGTACGAACGAGGAGCTGGAAACGTCCAAGGAGGAATTGCAGTCGCTGAACGAAGAGTTGCATACCGTCAACGCTGAGTTTCAGGAGAAGAACATCCTCCTTGCCCACGCCAACGACGATATGACTAATCTGCTCAACAGTAGCAATGTCGCCACCGTTTTTCTCGACAATCAGTTATGCATCAAACGGTATACCGAACGGGCCACACGAGTCATCCACTTGATTCCGAGCGACATCGGTCGGAGTCTGAGTGATTTGACATCTACGCTGGATTACAAAGACTTGGTGGAGGATTCCAGAGAAGTCCTCAAATCATTGGTATTTAAAGAACTTGAAGTGCGTTCCGAAACCGGCAGCTGGTACTTGGTGAGGATCCTGCCTTACCGGACCTTCGAAAACACAATCGACGGATTGGTGCTGACGTTTGTTGATATCGACGAAATTAAGCGTACGCAGATTGAAGCGAAAGCGGCTCGCATGTATGCCGAAAATATACTCTCAACAGTGCGAGTACCTCTGTTGGTCCTCAACCACGCTTTGCAAGTGCGGTCGGCGAATCGCGCCTTCTACGAATTGTTCGATTTGGCGGAGGATTTTGTCGTCGGCAAATTGATCTATCACCTTGGAGGCGGCCAGTGGGATTTCACCGAGTTACGGGAATTGCTGGAGAAAATCTTGCCGCAAAATACTCACTTCGACGATTTTGAAGTCAAATGGGATTTCACCAATGTCGGCCGCAAACACTTGCTACTTAACGGTCGTCGAATGAAGGATAAGGGTGGAGAACCTAGTCTTATCCTGCTGGCAATGCGGGACGTGTCTGCATGACCAACGACAGCGATCGAGACGTGCAGAGAAAAGTCGATATTCGCCAGCAGGCGGAGCACCGCGTTTCAAACGTGACTTGCGACGTCGCTAACATGTCGCCGGCAGAGATGGAAAGTCTGGTGCATGAACTCCAGGTTCACCAAGAGGAACTGGAGATTCAAAATGACGAACTCCGTCGCATGCAGCTGGAGTTGCAGAAATCTCGCGATGGCTATGTCGACCTCTACGATTTCGCTCCCGCTGGCTACATGACCGTCGCGGAAGATGGCTCCGTGATCGAAGCCAATTTGACTGCCGCAACGATGTCGGGAGTCGTCCGCTCGACGTTGATTGGCTCACGACTCGGTTTCATATTTGATGAACGGTCAAGATCCGATCTAAACTCCCATCTTAGTAATGTATTCTCTGGGGAAATGCGTCAAAGCTGTGAACTCCAGATCAATAATCCAAATGGGGAGACGCTCGATGTGAGGTTGGTCAGTGAGTTTCGTGCTTCATCAAACGAAAAACAGCTGCGCATCGTTATGACGGATATTACTGATCAAAAGGAAGCTGAGAGGAGCGCGATTGAAAAGGACCGACATCTGAACTTGATTGCCGATTCCCTACCCGTGTTGATTAGCTACTTTGATAGAGAGCTTCGATTTGTAATTGGCAATTTGCCCCACCATGATTGGTTTGGCATACCTCAGGAGAAATTGATCGGTCAAAGTATCGCAGACGTTATCGGTGCCGAATCTTTTTGGGGAATTGAAGACTATTTTGCAGACGCGATAAGAGGAAATCGGGTGGAATTTGAGACTACATTGGAACATTCGAATAGAGGCCAACGGTGGGTTCACGTTATCCTCGTGCCCGATGTGGAGCCAGTCGAGAATCCAACTGACAGCAGGGTAGTGCGGGGCGTCCACAGTTTGAGTGTCGATATCTCCGAACGCAAGTTGATCGATCAAGCTGCTGCTAGAAACCGAAGTTTTTCCGATCGGTTGGCTCAATTGAACTCCAAAGAGAAGGCCGTCTATGATCTGCTTATCCAGGGTGAGTCAAACAAGGCTATCGCGCACAAGTTGGACATCGGGTTGCGTACTGTAGAGAGACGGCGTCGTGTCCTTCTCGATAAAATGAACGCCGAAACTTTGGTGGAAGTGTTGCAACATTTAGCAGATATCCGCAATGCAAGCGATTATTCGAACTGATACTCAAGAATTGGCGAAGCATTACGGAAAGGGCGGACGACCGCCACTAGATGTCGCTGAAAGTCAACGATAATTAATTAGGATCACTCTCTGTCGGATTTGGAGTGATGCCGCCCTGGTAGGGGTAAGGGCGCGTTCAACGAATGGGATGTGGGGCAGCCGTCTCGTGTTTCTCGCATCGCGAGACTGGAACTTATGATCATATCAAAATCTAACGACATGGATAATTCTCAAATTGTCTTGGTCGTTGACGACGACCCTGACATTCGTCGATTCGTTGCCAAGCTGATGCATTCGGTGAGCATTCGGGTGGAAACCTTTCCGTCAGGTAGCGAGTTTCTCAAGAATTATGACGCAGAATGGTCGGGCTGCCTCGTCTTAGATGTACGCATGCCAGGGATGACGGGATTGCAACTCCAATCGGAACTATCGTCGCAAGAGATTGAGATTCCAATCATATTCATGTCGGCTGATGACGAAATTTCGACTGTGGCAGGCGCGATGCGGGCGGGTGCACTGGACTTCATTCCCAAACCGCTGAGATCCCAAAACCTCTTGGAACGCATCAATGAGGCACTGAGCAGCGACCATCATCGTCGCTTATGTGCGGCAGATAAACGAAAGGTCGACGAACTTGTCGCCCTATTGACCGCCCGCGAGCGAGAGGTTTTGTCGCTATTGAATCTTGGAGAAGGAACAAAGTTTATCGCAAGTTCTTTGGAGATTAGCTCTAAGACAGTCGACAACCACCGAGCGAAAGTTTTTGAGAAGCTCGGAGTCGAAAATGCCGCTCAACTCGTTCGGCTGATAAATGGTCTCTCGGCCTAGACAGCTGAATTTGCCGCGGAGTTCGATATCGCAGAACGCCACACGGTCGTCAGAAGCGTTGTCGAGCTGGCAAAATCTCGATTTCTTATGTTCGGGCCAGCGGTTGGGGACCCAGTAGTGGGCTACCGCATATCACGCGTAGGGGGCAATTCCTATCTGTGTAGGTTATCGGCTCGTCTTTGCGGCCGTTTCAACTTGGCGCGCGGATGTTTGAAAACTGCTGATCGCTAGGAGCAACGAATCGAAGCTCGTCAAAAAACGCGGCGCTGCGAACCATCCTCGCTTCTGCAGGCGAAGAAACGACTGCCAGCTTCACAATCCAATCGCTTAAAGCCGAATCAGCGTTTAAGCCGCGCTTGAACTTTGGAAATTTTCATGCATATCAGGAAAATGCTCGCCACCAGACCCCTTTATGTAACCTATTCTCCTAAGTGCCAACCTTTGGTCGACCGTTGGGTCGAGCCAAGGGGTGCAGAGAAACCCGCTTTGAAAAGTAGTATTTGCAAAAGGAAGTAGTCGACGTGAACATAGCGACTGGAAGCGACTGGAAGCGACGGTGGCAGCAACGGGCTTGGAAACGACGCATCAGTTTTTTGTCGAATTCTACTACCGTCAGTCGCTCACTTCAGAGCTTTTTTTGGGGCTGATAGTAAGATGAAATTGGGGCGACTAAGCAGCATTGTGGGCAACGCGGTTCGCGTTCTTCGCGATGCACTACTACATCGCGACGCGACGCAAACAGCGGTTGACATTTCGATCTTGGAAGATCGCATCCTTTACAGCGCGTCCCCTTTGATTCAATTCGCCGAGGTAATGCAGGACGTCGACGCCGAATTTGACCAAGTAGATCAAATTGAGCAAGATCCGAAAACGAATCTCTTGCGTGGGTTGAGTGCCGCAGATTCGTTTGATAGTACCGCAAGCATTGCAGATTTGAGTTACTTGATGTCCGGTAACTCAGAGGGTCTTCTGAGTTACTCCGAATCCGCAGAATCTTTCTTCGATGGAGACTTGAGCGCAGACTATTTAGAAGATGCGATGTCGGTTAATCCAGTCGTCGAAGAGCCAGTGCGACGTGAAATCGTGTTCATCGACCGCTCCGTAGACGATTATCAGCAGCTTGTCGACGGTCTCAGGGAGGCTGTTTATATAGAAATCGAAACGGTGTTCCTTGATGACCAATCCGATGGAATCGCCCAGATCTCCGCTGCTCTCGCAGAGCGTACTGATTTGGTCGGGATTCACATCATTTCGCACGGCAATTCGGCCGGTATCCAGTTGGGAAATCTGTGGCTTTCCAGTTCGACGTTGAATTCTCATGCCGAGGAAGTTTCAGGATGGCGCGACTCTCTTTCGGATTCGGCGGACCTGCTGTTCTATGGCTGCGATTTGGCTCAGAGTTCCGAAGGGCGTGAGCTGTTGCGAGAAATTTCAGCTTTGTGCGATTGCGACGTCGCCGCGAGTAGCGACGATACCGGCGCCGAGTCATTGGGCGGCGATTGGGATCTCGAATTCATTTTGGGTGATATCGAGACCGAAGTGGTCTTGAATGAGGCAATGCAACAAACCTGGCTCGGATTACTGGAAGCGAGTACTCCGGGAATCGCCATCTGGCGTGAAAATGGTTCCTCCTCTCCCGAATACGAGCTTTGGAACGGCGTTGCCTTTGAACCGGAGCAACTTGCCGCCAATGTTGCCGAATGGAGGATTATTGAAGGAGCCGAAGCGCCAACCCGCGATGAGATTATTCTCGTTGGCGTCGACGCATCCGGAACGATCGAAGGGCAGATGTGGGACGGTTCGGCGTGGAGTGCACTGCCGTTCGCTCTTGCGACCGTCACTTCCTCAACCGATTGGGGGTTCGACGTGGCGTATGAATCGCAAAGCGGAGATGCGATTCTCGCCTGGAACAATGGAACGACCGGTACCAATAATGTTTCCTACCGAGTTTGGGATGGGGCAACTTGGTCCGCCGAATTGAGTTTTGCTTCACCGTTGGCTGGAGAGGCAACTCAGGTGCGGATGGCGTCGGCTGCGGACACGGACGTCCTTACGATGATCGTGACGAACGCAGATTCTCACGACTACGCGGCGATCTGGACTGGCTCAAGCTGGAGCAGCACACAGCTACTGGGCACCGCTACCGCCGGCGAGTCGTCGGATTCCGACGCCATTTTTGAATCGCAGAGCGGTGAGTTCCTAATCGTTTATGACGATACGTTAGCTGCCACGGATCTGCAGTATTACAGCGGTAGCTTTGCCGGTTTCGGCACGAACGGAACGTTGGCGGCACCAGTTGGCGTGACGGGCGATCCGGTATTCGTTACGCTCGCCGCAGATATCAACTCCGACAACGTGGCCGTTGCCGTCACAACGACGGCGAATGAAGTTTGGTTCGCTCAATGGGATGGAAACACCTGGGGTGATGAAGTCCTCGTCACGAGTACTTCCAGTACAAACAATGCCCAGGTTGGGGCCGTTGCGTACGAAAGCGTTTCGGGGGATTTAATCGGTGCATACGGCGAAAACACAGGAACTATTCGTTATCGAACCTGGAATTCGGGCTTCGGTTGGTCCGCGGAATTATCTGGCCCCAGCATCGGAGGGGACCCCGGTACTTTGCGTTTGTCGGCGGATCCGGGAAGCGATTATTTGATGCTTTCGGTCATGGAAGATAATAGCGACATTCATTTCGTCGACTGGAACGGCACGGTATGGGGAAGCGACAATCAACCCGAGTCAAACTCGGGCGAATCCGTTAATCAACCCTTCCTGTTTCTGTTCGATCAAAACTCGCTTCCGACGACGACTATCTCATTTCAAGAAGGTATAGATGGATACATTAGCACCGCTGACACTTATCTTGACGAAGATGACCCTGCAAATAGCTTTGGCACTGAAACAAGTGTTACGGTTGACCTAATAATTTCGGGCACCGGAGAAGCACAGGGACTGATTCAATTCGACAACATATTCGGTACCGGTGCAGGGCAAATTCCGCTTGGATCAGCGATCGCTTCCGCCTCACTCGTATTGAATGTCGCAAACGTCAGTGATAGTGCGGCTACCATTTCACTGCATCGCATGTTGACCAGTTGGAATGAATCTTCGACATGGCAAAGTCTTGGAGGCGGGCTTAACTCCGGGACAGAGTACGTAGCCGCCAGTGACGCTAGTTTGGCGTCACCAGACGTTAGCGGTCTTCGCGCGTTCACGGGTTTGGAATCGACCTTGGAGTTGTGGTCGTCCGGGACGGCAAACCACGGTTGGGCGATATTGAACGACGACGCCAACGGTTGGGACTTCGACAGTTCCGAATTCGGAACCGACACACTCCGCCCCCAATTGATTGTGACATTTTTCGACAATACAGCACCCACACTAACGCCTGTAGGTCCAAGCCTCACGCCAATAACGGAAGATGAAACTACAAACAGCGGAGCGCTCGTCTCGACGATACTCGGCGCAACCGTGAGTGACACCGGCTTGCTATCGCTGGAAGGAATGGCGATATCGTCCGTCAATAATAGCAACGGAACGTGGCAATACTCAACCAACGCGGGAGGCATTTGGACCGATGTCGGCCTCGTTTCGGACGGAAATAGTCTACTGCTTCGCGACGTTGATCTCGTCAGATTTGTACCCGATGAACAAAACTCCGATACGGCGCAATTCACCTACCGCGCCTGGGACCAGACATCAGGTTCTGCTGGCGGCAATGAGGATACATCCAGTAACGGTGGAGGGACAGCCTTTAGCACTGCGACCGACACCGCAACTATATCGGTTACAGCAATTAACGACGCCCCTGTTGTCTCGGCACCTGGCGCGGTCCTTGCCGCAACGGAACAAGTGTCTCGCGCCATTCACGGCACAGGCTTCTCTGTCAGCGATGTGGATGATGGTGGCGGCGCTGCCACAATGACGATATCCGTTGGTGAGGGGACGCTCGATGTCTCTGAGGGTGACAGCGGCGTGACGATCTCGGGTGGTGATTTGACGGAAACCGTCACGCTTACAGGGACGAGTACCCAGCTGGACAATCTTCTCACCGGGGCGAGCACAGGTACTATTTCGTATACAAACAATAACGATGTCCCTGCAGTCTCCACCATCCTAACCGTGACCGTTAACGACCAAGGCAATACTGGGACGGACCCACTGTTGACTGGAGACGCCACTTCTGAGGAAGGAACCAACAGCCAGACTATCAATATCACTGCGGTTAACGACTCGCCGATAGTTGCGACCAACACTGGCACTACCGTTAATGAAGGTTCCACGTCCAACGCCATTAGCATGACGATGTTGAACGAAGGCGATCCCGACGACGATGGTATCGAATTGACTTATACGGTGACGGCAGTAACTACCAACGGTGATTTGCAACTCAGCGGTTTGACGCTCGGCTTGAGCGACACGTTTACCCAAGATGACATCGATAGTAGTCGTGTTACCTACGATCACGACGGTAGCGAAACGAACAGCGATAGCTTTCAGTTTTCGTTGGCCGATGGAGGCGAATCTGGGGCTAGCGCCGCCGTCGGCACTTTTAATATCGTCGTAACTGCGGTTAACGACTCGCCGATAGTTGCGACCAACACTGGCACTACCGTCAATGAAGGTTCCACGTCCAACGCTATTAGTATGATCATGTTGAACGAAGGCGATCCCGACGACGATGGTATCGAATTGACTTATACGGTGACCGCAGTAACTACCAACGGCGATTTGCAACTCAGCGGTTTGACCCTCGGCTTGAACGACACGTTTACCCAAGATGACATCGATAGTGGTCGTGTTACCTACGATCACGACGGTAGCGAAACGATCAGCGATACCTTTCAGTTCTCGTTGGCCGATGGCGGCGAGGCTGGGGCTACTGCCGCCGTCGGCACTTTTAATATCGTCGTAACTGCGGTTAACGAGTCGCCCGTGATCGCAACCAACACTGGCACCACCGTTAATGAAGGTTCCGCGTCCAACGCCATTAGCATGACGATGTTGAACGAAGGCGATCCCGATGACGATGGCATCGAACTGACCTATACAGTCACGGGCGTGACCACCAACGGGAGTGTGCGGCTCAGCGGTTTGACGCTCGGCTTGAGCGACACGTTTACCCAAGATGACATCGATAGTGGTCGTGTTACCTACGATCACGACGGTAGCGAAACGAACAGCGATAGCTTTCAGTTTTCGTTAGCCGATGGCGGCGAAAGTGGAGTAGTGTCGGCAACAGGCCAATTTGACATCGTCATCGACCCAGTGAACGATGCACCGACGGCACGCGGAGAAACATATAGTGTCATCCGAAGTTTGGTTTTGACCGTATCTACAGTTGACGGTCTACTCGCGAACGACGGCGACGTCGACTCCGCGAGTCTCGTTATCAGCTTCGCAACCGATCCAGCTGGCGGATTAGTCTCCGTCAATTCCGACGGCTCGTTCACGTATATCAGCAACCCTCTCTTTAGTGGCGTCGATACGTTCCGATATCAAGTTAGTGATGGCAACTTGTCTGCTTCTGCCACGGTAACCATTGAAGTTACGGCCGCAGGTGCGTCCTTCGTCGGCGATGATGATTCAGACATGAGCGACGAGGACGAATCGACGGAAGTCGCTAAGATTATCACCTCACTTCCGATAGATTTTCGAGACTTGCTGAATGTCGACATGGACGAACGCCCGCCCGAGATCGAATTCATCCTGGGCGAAGTCGTCCATGGCCCAGATTTATTGAAAGTTGGCAAGTCCGTTGGCGGGAAAAGCGGAGGAAGTCAGAGCCTATCGAGCCTGCTGTTTTACGAACTGTTAGACACTGGCGAAGGTCAAAATGGACATTCCCGTGACCGCCGGAATTCCAAAGGTCAGGCGAGCGACTCCGGTACTGCGGCCTCATTCCTTTCGGCGAATCACGCGTCGCAGTGGATGCTTGACTCCGTACAACTTATCGACGAGCTCGACCAGATTCACGCTCAAGTCGATGTCGAGGTTGCTCGCTGTGACTTCTCTGGTACGGTCGCAATGGCAGCCGGCCTTACATTGACGGTCGGATATGCCGCATGGACGTTCCATGCTGTCTACCTCACTGCGGCGATGGTTTCGACTCTTCCGTCGATGCAGTGGTTTGATCCACTGCCAATCCTCGAAAGTGAGGCGGCGATTGCGGGAATCGAAAGCGATACGGAATCGTTAGCAAACATCATCGAAGGCGCGAAAACAACGCGAGTGTTTGGGAAAATACCGCGAAATCGTTCCTGAGCTACTTCGCCGCGATTTTGCCCTTACTTGACTAGTTCGGAATTACGCTAATGCTAATTCTTTGCTTATCCACGAATGGCCAAATGATGAAAATGGCAAGAGAATTTGTAAGCGAGAGAATCGGCAACGATCAAACTCGTCGCGCATCGTCCTCGAGATCGGGACGATCGTGAACGATCTTGGCTCGCCCGACCAGCAATGGATCGACGGGCCCGATCTTCTTTGACAATTTGTCGGGGTAGGGGAGTTGTTGAAGGATGTACCGAATCGCGTTTAGGCGCGCTCGTTTCTTGCAGTCGGATTTTACCACTGTCCAAGGCGCGTCGGCGGAATCCGTGTAAAAGAACATCGCTTCTTTGGCTTTAGAGTATTCGTCCCACTTGTCCAGCGACGCCTTGTCAACAGGCGAAAGCTTCCATTGCTTCAGCGGATGGACTTCGCGATTCTTGAAACGACGGCGCTGTTCCTTTTGGCTGACGGAAAACCAAAACTTGATTAGGTGGATACCGCTGTGGGTCAAGTTTCGCTCGAACTCGGGTGCTTGCCGCATGAATTCAGTGTATTCGTCCGCGGTGCAAAATCCCATTACGTGTTCGACGCCGGCGCGGTTGTACCAGGAGCGATCGAAGAGCACGATTTCACCTTCCGTCGGAAGATGTTGGACATAACGCTGGAAGTACCATTGCCCACGTTCTGTGTCTGTGGGCTTGTCGAGAGCGACGACTCGAGCACCTCGAGGGTTGAGATGTTCCATGCATCGTTTGATGGTTCCACCTTTCCCGGCTGCATCGCGACCCTCGAAGAGAATAACGACTTTCTGGCCCGATCGTTTTACCCAGGATTGCAGCTTCAGCAACTCCACCTGCAAGAGGTACTTTTTCTTTTCGTAACTTCTCCGCGACATCAAGTTTTTGTAGGGATAGCCACCCTTTCGCCATTCGGCTGCAAGGACATCGTCGGAGCTGGGGTCGCCCGTCGAGCCGGCGGGGAGCGGTTGCGTGAGCAAGGCGTTGCGGACGACTTCGGCGTCGTCGGCCGATGTTCCGTCGAGGATAGCCTGGAGAACTTTGGCGAGTGTATCGGCGTCGTGTGGTGGGACGTCGCTAATAATATCTCGTATGGCCGCGATCTTGGCTTCCTGCGCAGCGGTTTCCGATTCCGAGACGACATAGCGTTCAATGCCAGTGGGCGACTGAGTTGGAGTTGTGTCGCCACGCGAGACAGGCCGCGGACGGCCATTCGACTCGCTGGTGTTGGCCTTTTTCTTTGTGGTGGCCTTTTTCTTTACGGGAGCCTTCTTTGCGTTCGCCGTCTTTTTCGTTGCAGCAGTTGTTTTTTTCGTTGCGACTCTCGCGGAAGAGCTAGGCTTCTTTGAACTGCCAGATTGTTTCTTCGCCATAAATCAAAGCTTCCTTCCAATGCCCTGTCGTGCGAATGTGCCCAAGTGAGTCATGCCGCGCGCGATATGACTTGAGACAATCGCGCTAAATCAATAAACCGCTCAAGTGAATTCCGTTGGATCAACGAGTTACGTCCTCACCGCTGTTTCCAGTCTAGAAAACGCGGCTTACAGGTTATTAAAGGATGCGAATGGCGTTCCATTATCGCCGAGAAGCGGCGATGTTTCTGCAGAAACTCCTGCAACGTATACATGATTATAGCTTCCGCAGTCCACACGTGTCTCCAGTGTCTTGGATTGTCGTGTTGCCGCAACCGGTTCAACGCTGCAGCTGG
>JBLHLE010000076.1:0-12707 GCA_047620805.1 Pirellulaceae bacterium | reverse complement strand
CATCAGAACGTGGCGAAGTCTGGTATCGCGCTTGGCTGGGGGCCAAGAGATCGCTGGTTCAAATCCCACACCTTCCGCTCTATTTATCTTTGGTTTGAGGACCTAGTTCTCGGTTCAATTTAAATTCTGGACCAGGCGCAAAATACTGCACGTCATCGTCGAGGAAAGACTTCGACGGTTGTGTCGCCTGTCGCTGTGGAACTTGTCGCTGTGGAGTGTCTTGCAGCGGAGCTATCGCAGTAGTCGGCAACAGCTGCCTGCGAATCACCTCGCCGCGGTCATTCAAAAACCTGATCGTTTGAAAGTCGAAATGGAAAACGTCGGTCTTACCTACTCCCTCAACCTCGTACATTACGTGGCATTTGTACTGCTGGTGAGAGACCTGGCCGAAGCCGTCGGGAAACTGTCTGGGTCGATCGACGTAATCAGCTATTTTTTCATTTACGAGTCGTACGTTTTTTAGGGACGCGAACTGTTTCTGGTCAAGCTGGCGCGATTCCCGAAACAGTCTCAACACTTCCTCATCCGATGCCGCCGTGTTCAGACCATGGAAAGGAATTGCTCGCCAAGGTTGCGAACGAGGCGCGGGAACGATCCGCTGACCAACGTCACTGTTTGTCCATCGATCCAGCGCTCGTGCAGCATTTTCAATCGCCCTCAACAGGGACGATTTGGTAGTCTTGTCAATTGCCTGATACTGGTTCGCCTGCCCGCCTTCGTTTCTTTTCGCTCTGATGACCTCAGAGATTACATCTCTACGTATCACTGGTTCTTCTTCAAAACTGTTAATGACGTGGGGCGTAAAGACGATCCCGAACTGCCGCCCGGCTTCACCCCCAACTCGCACGCCGCCCAGCATCACAATGCTCTTGCCTCGCGGAATCGCCACTTTCGAGCGTATTACTTGCGACGTTACGTGGGGAATCTCGAATTCCATTTGTTTCCCATTTCGCCCGAGTACTTGCTTTGTATCGACCGAGTCAAGCTTTTCGCTTTTCGCGGCGAAATCCACTTGAACCGTGTCGCTTTTCGCGAGGGCGTACAATTCCAACACGATACCGGCTTCGACAACTTTGATCTCGGGCTTAAAACTACCGTCTTCGAATTCCTTTAAGCCGATGTGCCGCAACTCGTAATTGAGGGTACATGGCAAGCGAACTCTACCCAGACTGACAAATGACTGATCTAGACATGGCGGATCTGCGAGTTGGCTTTGTCAACTTCAAGGACTGCTTGCAGACTTCAGTTTTTGAGTCAAGACAGGCCGGGTAATCTGGTATCAAATTGCTAGTGACAAGCTGGGTAAGCGTCGTTCCTGGTGAGTCGTCAATTGTGAGTTGCGGCACTAGATATCGCATTATCTCGTCGCCGAATCCGCATGGAACGCCTCAAGTCCTTTTGGCGCAGAAGGTTAAAATCGTTAGACTGTACCTATTGAAATCGCAGACAGCCGTTTAGAATCTGGACGAACTCGCCGATTTTGCACGATAATATAGAAGAGTCCGCTAAACTTTAAATAACGTCGAGTTGCCATCGACGTGCTCACCAATGCACTGCTAACGTCTTGCCAAAAGTTGTCATGAAAAGGACCGTGTTCATGCTCAATTCGTCCGCCCCTCGCATCGTTTTAACGAGTCTGATGACTTTGCTCTTGGTGGCACAACCGTTGATGTCGTGCCCCTTCTGTCCATCAGTCGGCCAGACGTTTAGCGAAGAGATGGATTCCATGGACGTGGTCGTCGTCGCCAAGATGTTGTCCGCGCCGATCTTGCCGCCCGATTCGTTACTCACTGGGGAAGGCGAAGTCCCGAGAGCGAAGTTTGAAATTGTCGACGTCGTCAAAGGCAAACAACACGTCAAAGTAACAGAAGTCGAAGCGCTGTACTTTGGCGATGGCAAGAAAGGGGACTCATTTCTTTTGATGGCTGTCGAGCCTCCAGATCTACTGTGGTCGACGCCGTTGAAAGTGACCGATGGAGCACGCGAGTACTTGCTAAAATTACTCGACCTGCCGAAGGCAGGAACAGAGCGACTGAAGTTCTTTCAGAGTCATCTGGAACACGCAGATGAATTCCTGGCGCGCGATGCTTACGACGAGTTTGCCAAAGCACCTTACGACGCGATTAAGAGTCTCAAAACCGATTTGAATCGCGAGCAACTACTTGCTTGGATCGAAGATTCCCAAATTCCGGCAAGTCGACGCCGACTGTACCTCACGATGCTCGGTGTTTGCGGGACCCCTGCCGATTTGCCTTATCTGGAAAAGATGCTTACCTCGACCGATCGCAAGCGAAAAGCTGGACTCGATGCAATGATCGCTTGTTACATCACTCTTAAGGGCCCCGACGCTTTGCCGTTAGTTGAAGAGCTCTTCCTGAAAGACAAGAAGGCGGAATACGCCGATACATATCAAGCGATCATGGCCTTGCGTTTTCATGCCAGTGAAACGGACATCGTTCCCAATGAGCGACTGGTCAAAGCGTATCATTACATGCTCGAAAGACCCCCTCTCGCCGATTTGATCATCCCCGATCTCGCGCGAGCTGAAGACTGGACACAAATCGATAAGCTCGTTTCGCTATTTAAAACCGCCGATGAAAAATCGAGCTGGGTTCGCGTTCCCGTTATCCATTACTTACGAGTTTGTCCGCTTCCCGAAGCCAAGGCGCATCTAAAGGCACTTGAGAAGATCGATCCAGCTGCTTTCCGCCGTGCCAACACGTTCAATCCAGGCGGTGCTCAAGCAGACGATAGCGATCAAACTTCGCTACAACCGCCTACTGTCCCAGACGATGACCAAGTCGCGCTGGTCGCTCCCGTTCCCGCCAAGGTAAGCAACGAGCAAACACCGCCGAGCACGCCGAGCATAGATAGTGCTCGCCCCGGCATGATGATGTTCTACGTAATCGCTGGTCTGATCTGCTGTTCGTTTCTAATCTCTACTTATGTGTTGAGCCGCAAAAAAGAAATGACCACGTAGTGCTTCGTTTTTCTCTTGAGTCGTCTATGGGAATACAACAACCGTCCCAGCATCCTTGAAAGCTTGCACAGACACTATGGCCATTGCTTAACTTAGCCACACTGACTTTAGTACAGAGCATTATGTGGTGTTGCTACTGACCAACGGGGTGTCGAACCTGACGCTCTTTTGCGCTTACGTGTTCCTTATCTGGCTAATGGCAACCGAAATCGCGCGGCAGGAATTCTCCGATTGGGTTCACTGGCTGGGGATCTCTGTTGTACTTGGCCAGCCAATTATCGACGTGGTTGTCGGAATCTGTCTGGTACTGCGGGGGTAGTGGTAACCGTGAATGGTCGTGACTGAGCCACCTAGTTGCCGGTCTCGAATGTCATCATTGTGACACAGGTGTGATCGAATCGACGACGCTTCCGATGATTTTCTTCAATGCTGTACCATTGCCAGGATGGCCTTGGTCCTCAAAGCTAAGGCTAATTCTACATTCAAGTTGTGACATATCGAGAATACAGATAAATTGCAGTCGAAGGGTGTTGGTATGGATATTGCGTCTATATCAAGTCTGGCGTAGCGCTGCCTCCCGTGATTGTGCGCCGCCAACTCCCCTACGGATGCAAAGATCGCCTCCGAGAACGCAAAACAAGGATGAAAACCCAAGGGATATGGCAATGAATCTCCTCAAACGTACCCTCGCCTCCACTGCTGTGCTTTCGCTGGTTTTCGCCAGTGTCCTGAGTGCTCAAGATCTCAATGTACCTCCACTGGCCCCGTTAGTTCCTGAATTGCCCCCGGGAGCCGAAAGCGCAGATGGCGACATCCAACATCTCACCCGCGGTCCCCTTCACGAGGCGTTCGCCGAGCAGACAACGGAACGGCCGATCCACGGCCTCAAGTCCCCGCGCAAACCGCCACTCGATATCAACGAAGTCGCTCCCGACGTAAAACCGGAAGGCGACGATGTAATTTGGCTCCCGGGTTATTGGTACTGGGACGACGATCGCACTGACTTTATCTGGATCAGTGGCGTTTGGCGGAAACCGCCGCTAGGTCGCAATTGGACCCCCGGATATTGGACAGAAGTCGAAACCGAATTCTATTGGGTGCCAGGATTCTGGTCGAACGTCGAAGCCAATGAACTCAGCTACCAACCGGATCCGCCCGCAAGTTTGGAAGTGGGTCCATCGAGCCTTGCCCCATCAGATGATCACTTCTGGGTCCCTGGTTGCTGGGAGTACGAGACGCAAGTTTATCGCTGGTGTCCTGGCTATTGGGACCGCGTTGTTGAAAATCGCGTTTGGGTGCCGAACCACTACAACTGGACGCCCAACGGATGTGTCTACATTCAGGGGTACTGGGACTATCCTTTCCACGCGCGCGGTGTTCTTTTCACGCCGCTATCATTCCGTCGACCGGTTTACGCCAACAGCAACTATTGCTACCGCCCCACCTATTCCATCAGTGCTGCGTCGGCGATTCTTCACCTGTTTGTTCGACCAAACTGTCACCACTACTACTACGGCGACTACTACGCTCGCCGAAACCAAAATTACTACCCTTGGTACGACTATCGCAACGTCGGGCGCCACTACGACCCGTTCTATTCTCGACTGCGGTCGCTCGATCGCTACGGCGTCAACAATATCAAACGATTCCAAGACTGGCACAACTATTTCGATCGCAATGCTGCCTATCGTCCGCCGCGATATGTAGCCGATCAACATCAATATTCGCATCGACATCGAACGGCCACGTTCCATGATCACAACGTCTTGGGACGCTCGATTGACGAATTGGTCAAACACACTGGAAATGGACAGGCCAAAAATGGCCGCACATCGCACAGCAATGGTGCTCAAAACGGCCACTGGAAGTACGAACGATTGAATGAGCAGCGCCACAACGACATTAACCGCCATGCAGAATCCGTACACAAACGCGGTGTTGACCGTGTCCAAGTGGAGCGCGAAGCGGTTGCGAAATCGGACCGCAAAGTCACACCTCCAGCCTTCCGTAACCACGGTAACGCGTCAACACTTCGCGGACCAGTTGGTGGAGCGATACTCGGTGCAACACTGAATGACCGAGGCAACGGACGACGAAACCAAATCGAACGAAATGGAGGTGACCCAACGAACCGTCCTGGTATTGAAAATGGAACCGGTGTGGGACAAGCCCAAACTCCTCCGACAAAACGGCTAACTACCTCTAAACAGAATTACTTGGACTCTGTCAAAGCTCGCCTCGAAGCAGAGCGGAACGGGAGAAATACTCCTCCCGCAAACAGCAAGCCGTTGGTAACAGCCAAACCGTCGGTAACAGCCAAACCGTCGGTAACAGCCAAACCGTCGGTAACGGTCGATCCAAATCGTGATCGCGGCGGACGAGGCAACGGTATCGCAAATAACCCAAGTATCAATCGCAACACCAAGCCGTCGAATGTCGTCAGCCCTCCAAGTCGAACAGCGACGCCAAGTCGTTCGGTGCCGACGACCTCGAAGCAACAATACCTCGACGCCGTCAAGGCTCGCGTTCAAGCGTCGCGAAACTCGACCCCGACGCCCAGTATTAAGTCGCCAACCCGTCCTTCGGCTCCGAAACCGACCGCATCGAGAGTCGTCAGTCCTCCAAGTCGAACTGTGGCGCCGACTCGTTCAGCGCCGACTCGTTCAGCGCCAACTCGTTCAGCGCCAACGACCTCGAAGCAGGCGTATCTGGACCGCGTGCGCTCGAGTACTTCTCGAGCGCCGTCAAAGCCAGCTCCCAAGCCAACGCCATCCCGCAGCGTGAGTCGCCCAGCGCCGAAATTCTCGGCGCCCAAGACCTCGGCGCCGCGTAGTTCTTCTCGGGCCCCATACTCCAAGCAGCAGAAAAGTCGTTCATCTCAAGCACGCGACAAGAAGAAGTAGAATGCATAACCCTAAAAAGGCGGCGTTGGTAGCGCCGCCTTTTTTCGTTTTCGCTTGGACACGCCGAACCCATACACTTCAACACTCATCAACCCGCACTCTTCGCCTTTCCGCAGCGACGTTTCACTTCTAGCGCGGCACTTTCACTTCGATCTCAAAGTCTTGGCGTCGGTAAAGGCACTGCCCGCCTGCGTCTTCGCAAATGTAGTAGAGCGCGTAGCCTTTTAGCGTGACGGACGAGTTTGCATTACTGGGCGACTGCACCTCGAATTCGATACTGCGGCGTTCGTCACTTTCCGCTGACTTGGAACCATCTGCGTGCAGAAGGCGCTGTTGTAAATTCCAGCCTTTGGGTGCTTCGAGCCAAATTCGCAACGGCTCGGCTTCGTTATTCCAGTGAACATTCGTGCGCGGCTGAAACGAAACGTGCACCCGCCCTGCCCCGCCAGGCTGAAGCGAGAACGGTACGACGACCGACTCGACCTCGATCATTGACGAAAGATCGCGAGTGATTCGCCCTTCCGGATCTGGCGACTTGGCTGCCGTCTCTACGGTAGAGAATTCGCGGGATGGTTGAGCAATTTCGGCACCGGTTGGCTCGACGGATAACTGCACAGGCTTCTCATCGCGAGCTCTGATTTCGGTCTTTGCTTGCTCGATCCAGTCGTAGAAGGGATAAGGTTTCGTCAGTCGCGGACCGTACTGCTGAATGCGACGGCGATAGATGTAGTGATTCGGATCCAATTCCAGTGCCCGTCCCCAATGTTCAACAGCTAATGCAAAATCATTAGATACTTCTTCAACAGCTGGCTTCGCGTCAAGATCTGCTTTGCTCGCGAGTCCCTTCTCATAACGCATTCGATAAGCTACGCCGAGTCGGAAGTTTGTCACACCGTTTCTTTCGTCCAAACACAAGGACTCTCGATAAGCAGCGCCAGCAGCGTCTACGTTGCTCGACCCGCCCCATAGAATGTACGCATCGCCCAGGGCTCGCCAACTTTCGGCTGTAGGCGTCGATTTCACCGCTGCTAACAACTTAGCCAGATTCGGGACGACTGAATCGAGAGTCGTGGTTTCGCGATTTGGCGAGGGATATTTCTTACTCAAAAAGTCGTCGACGCTGTTGGTACTCGGTCGCGTGTCGCGAACAAAGCCATGCTCGTCAATCAAGACCGCGACGGGCACCGCTCGCAGCCCCAACAAATTAATCGGGTCGTGAAGTATCGGCCAGTCAAATTGTTGCCACTGCGCGAAAAGAGCGCAACGTTCTGGATGCTGCTCTTGAGTGACACCAAGTATCGCGATGTCACCTCGTTTAACTGCGTCTTTAAGTTTGGCGTGCCAACCTGGTACGTGTCGACGGCAGCCAGCTCACCAAGATGCAAAATGGATCAGGAGAATCTTCTTGCCACGAAACTGCGAAAGAGTCACAGGCTCTCGATTGTCAATTCTTGGCAACAAGAAATCTGGATGCTCGCGGCCAACTTGTGGTCGATAACTTTGCCCCAGCAACGGAATGGTGATGAAACAGAGCATCAACGCTGAATAGATAAGGCGTCGCATTAGGGTTCCCTAGTGTTTTGGCGAAGGCAAGCTCTAGACGATGAAAACCTGATGACTTCAATTGTATCACGCGGTTGCCCCTCTTTCACTCCATTTACAATCAACGCCAAAGCGTAAACCCCAGCGGGCAAGACAGATGCGTCCGCTGCGGAGTCCGAGTCGCGTAAAGATGAAATATTACCACCTGTGAAATACGATAAAAACGATCTACGACATCCACTGATCTGTGGATACAATCGTCTGGTTTACGTTTCTTGATCTGTGATCGTTGTCTTTTTGCAATGTTCTGGATCTCATGCAATATTTGGCCCCACCCTCTCACTACGAGTCACTTGATGAAAACGCTGGCTTCAGTTCTTGCGGCAACGATAATCGCTTTGGTCGTGTCTATATCGAGCGATCCACTCAAGGCAGATTCACTGACGTCCGCGCAGATGGCGCAATTGCGACGCCAAGCTGCCACGTTAAAGCGAGAAACGAACCCGACAAAGCGAGCGGCGACTACTGCCGAGTTGATAAAATGGGGAAAGCCTGCCGTCGAGATTCTAATTAGAATCCTGGATGAAGAACTCGATGAACTCCTCGCAAATGCCGAAGTGAAGGCAGCGCCCGCAGCATGGCTCGAACAGGTTGAGCTAGCGCGAGCAAGAATGAAGAAACTCCGCGACGACGAAGAACTTAGTCAGGACATGATTAAAGAATCGGGTGATCCCACCATGGACACGCTCCATTTGCTGTATGCAAATCAACAGCGACCTCTCGATTCTCAACGAGCAAAACTAACTTTACTCATCCGACAATTCGCTACTTTGACCTCTTTCTACGAGCAGCTCAATGGAACTGAGGCAGGCAAAGCTCTCGAGGCAGCCGCCCGGCTAGAACTGGTTGAAGGTACGAAAGAAGGGCTGGACAAAGATGCAGCTCAAAAAATCGTGATACTTGAACAGAATAAAGTAATCGGTGCGAACTTAGCACCGGAAATTGCGGCAGGCATAGTCGAGTTGAATCAAGCGAGAATGATGCTCGGTCTAGACCCTCTTCGCATCGATCCCAAACTTTGCGCTGCTGCGGAAGGCCACTCCAATGACATGGTGGCCTACGATTTCTTCGAGCACGAGTCGCTCGTTCCTGGCAAACGCAATTTTACCGACCGAGCTAAACTCGAAGGTACCACTGCTTCCGGTGAGAACATCTATCGGGGATCGACTCAACCGTCGTCGGCATTGAAGGGCTGGTACTACAGCCCACCTCACCACAAGAACATGTTCTCCGACAAACACGAACGCGTCGGTTTGGGTCGCAAGGACAACCGTTGGACGCTGATGTTCGGTCGCTAATTCCGGCGGAGAGGCTGACAGTTTTTGACAATGCGAAATTCCCTGCCCCCGCCCGGAGCGCAGCTGAATGTGGGGCAAGCATCCTGCTTGCAATTCTGAAGGGTCGACTATCGCAAGCTGGAAGCTTACGCCACTTTCGACGGAGGGGCTGTCATTTTTTCGGGAAAACAGTATTTCAAGGGCTTCGCCCGCTCTGGTCCCCCCACGACCTCTCCCTTCTCATATCGTTTCTAGATTGACGACAAGTCGACAGTCTGAGAACGATATGAGCGGGGAGGTAACTCGCGCACGAACAACGCAGAACGCGATTCCGGCGGAGCCGAAGGCGCTTATGTGTCCATCCTGCTGACTGCCAATCCCTCAAAACCCTATTTTGTCAATGCGCGAAGAGCGCGATCGCAGGCGTCTTGGACCTGAATCGTCTCGCTTTGACCAGCGGCAATTAGCGCGTCGGACAGATCTTTGTCATTAACTTTGTTTGTAGAGGCGATTGCCGTTACGGCATCGGCTGCGGCAGCCTGAGCATGCCAGCTCGATCCCTGCAACATCTTGGTTAATAATGGCAGAGCTTTGACATCTTTCAACGCGCCAAGGACTGGGGCACCATACTCCCACGCGGAACGGTTGCCCGCTAGCTCGGCGGAAACAGCCTTATCAACAGCCTCACTTAGCGACTCATCGTCACTGTTTGCGATCGTCACAAGAGAATGGCTTGCTCCTTGGCGAACATTGATCACGCTGTGACTGAGCAACAGTGTCAGCGGTTCGACGTTTTCTGCCGTAGCGTAGTAGCCGACAGCTCGAGCGGCCACGGCGGTCTTTCGCCAGTCCACTGGGTTTATCAGCAAAGGTTGCAGTACGGGGGCGACTTCGGCCTTAGCATCTGCGGAACACAGGGAGTGGACTTCTTCCAAGGCGCGACCAGCTGCGGATCGAACATTGGAAATGTCGTCGGCTACACATGTGGCAACTTGTTTCATGGATCCCGTGTGTTGGCTGGATCCGATCAGGATCAGAGCGCTGGCTCGAGTTGTCCATTCTTTCGTGTCTTCCAAACAATCGTCTAGAGTTTTGGCTGCGATGGTAGCGACCCGCGAAGCGTATTGTCGATCGACGTGGCTGCCCATCTCTTTCATAATGCCGCCACGCAACTTCAACGACTCGGCCTTCTCCAATTCGGTCAACAGTACCGGAAACAAATCTTGTTGCGATACGTAGTGTTCTTTGCGTAGTTCGTTAAGTATCCGGCGAGCGCCGTTGGTAACATTAGCGGTGCGATCGCCAAGTTGTCGAATGATAGTGGGAAGGGCTTGTTTTTGAGCAGTTGCGCCGAGGTGATAGAGAGTTTGTAGAGCGTTGGACCGCATTCGCCACGTCCCATCGCTTTTCGTGTCGTCACCGTGAGTCTCCGCCGCCTTCAACACGGCAGCGAACGAGTCTTCATTGCGAATGTGAGTGAAGAAGTGAATCGCTTGATTAGAAGCGTTGACGATATTGCTGAGCATCGTCTGGGCGACCGAATCGTATTGCTCAGCTGTCAGATCTGCGCCCGCTCGTACGGAACGCTCCAATCCGACGATGGCATCTTTCTGTGCCCGCCAGTTTTCTGAAGCCAAGCCGGCCAGCAAGAAATCCTTATCTTCGGCCTTACTGATCGGCGCGATTCCATGTAAAGCGGCAACCAGCATATGTTCTTCGGCGTCCGTCCCTTGTTCGATCAAGTATTCTCGTGCATCGTCAACGGGCAAAATTCGGCCGATCGCTTCGCCAGCCGCCATGGCAACTTCGATATCTTCATCTTTCATCGCCACTTTCATCTTGTCCGTGGCAGCCGATGCCTTCATCGTCCCCAGTGCTCGTGCGCACTCGAATCGCAACTTAGCGCCTAGTGGCGAATCCAGCTTCTCGATAAGTAGTTGAGTCACTTGTTCGAGTTCATCTCCACCACGACCACCAGGACTAAAGACTACTCCCAATGTTCGCGCAGCGCTTGCAGCAACTCGCACGTTGTCTGAATTCACGTTCTCGAGTAACTGTGGTACCGAGACGATATCTCGCTGCGAAGCGGGTTGAGCGAAAATGGGAGAGCAAAACGCAATCGTGCCGACAATGGCGGCGAACGCGATGGTTGCGCGGAACTGCTGGAAACGCATGACGAAAATCCTTAACTAGAATTATGTACAATACTGAAGCCCGTATTGTAGAAGTCGTGGATGCGGCAAACAAGTATTTGCTTGCCGTCGAAACCGATTTATCACAGATCGACTAATCGAAACCTATCCAAACAAATCGTAGAGAGGTTTTCCATCCTCAAGCAATTGATAGGGACGACCTTGCGGGTCGGTGGCAGTCAAATCGCGAATCCCCATTGCATGATAGACAGTTTTAGTCACATCAGCTGGCGTTACCGGACGATCGATCGGATAACCCGCAAAACGATCGGTGGTTCCATAAGTTTGCCCACCGCGAATTCCGCCACCTGCTAGAACATCTGTCAGGCAATGCGTCCAATGATCGCGGCCCCCTCCGGAAGTGCCGCCACTCCGCGGATCGCCAATCTTCGGCATCCGTCCCATTTCGCTGGTAATCATGACAGTGGTTTCATCCAGCATCGATCGTTTGGCGAGGTCTTCGATCAATGCTGAAAAACCGCGGTCGAACTCGGGGAGCAGACTCTCCTTTAGACATTCGAAATTGCTGCCATGAGTGTCCCAACTTCCGGCGCTTTTACACTTCTTAGCCAACGGCGAACCAATACCATCACCGAGCCAGAACACCGTCACAAAGGGCACTCCGGCCTGAACCAACCGCCGCGCCAACAACAGACTCATACCGTTGACGGTCTCGCCATATCGCTGGCGAGTTTCGGGAGTCTCTTCACTGAGATTGAAAGCTTTGGTTGTCTTTGATGACACCAACAACGAGAGCGCTCTTTCTTGATGACGATTCCAATTTCTCGCAGTCGTTAGATGCTCAAAATCTCGTCGAGCCGTATCGATATTTTTCAGTAGCGACTGCCGGTCGAGTAACCTCGCAGCTGTCAAATCCCCTTCTAGCACCAACGAGGGCGCTTGAAACTCAAGAGGTTTTCCGCGTGTTCCCTGAAGATACAGCGGATCGTGTTCAACCCCCAATCGAGCGGCGAATTGTCCTGGTCGCGTATACGGCTTGCGACTTGGACTATGGGGCAAAGTAATCGCGCCTGGCAGATATTCGTGTGGCGGTGATTTCGCAGCAACGACACTCCCCATGAAAGGCCAGTCGTCCGCATAGGGCGTGCGATCGTTGCCCTTGGTTTTGAAGGTTTGATCGGGTACATGTCCCGTCAAGTTGTAGTAGTAACCAGCGTGGTGATCGTTCGTGTTAACTGTCGCACCGACGGAGTTGATCAGTGCCAAGTGATGAGCTTGCTTGGCGAGCAGAGGCAAGTGCTCACACAACTGCACACCAGGCGCGGAAGTCGCGATCGGATTAAATGGACCACGGTATTCGGTCGGAGCAGCGGGTTTCATATCCCACATGTCGATGTGCGACGCGCCGCCGCAAAGGAAGAACAGAATAGTCGACTTCGCCTTGCCACCACTGTCCGCAGAATCCGCGAACGCGCCCGGCACGTTGCTCGCCGCTGCGCCGATGCCAACTGTCGACGCGACCAAAAAGGCTCGACGCGATAAATCAGCGTTGGATAACGGTAGCAACATTGAGTAATCCCCATTCCAGCAGAGCCGGTTTCGATAGTCGTTCGAGATGATATTCTACGTGATTGGAGAGCATCTCGAAACAGAAATCGTGCGAAACTGTGCGGCGCTTCGAAAAAATTGTGTTATTCCGATGGCATATACTCCCTATCGAAAGGGCTATCGAAAGGGCTATCGAAAGGGCTATCGAATATCGAATTCGCTCGCAAAATTCACCTTGACGAAA
>JBLHLE010000075.1:0-12737 GCA_047620805.1 Pirellulaceae bacterium | reverse complement strand
TGCAGCAGAACGTCAGCCTTGGTTGAACGAATTTCGTAGCATTCTAATGGCTACCCAAGAAACTCCCTCTAGCTTGCGTAATCGCGTGAATTTCCTCAAGCAGGTCTACGCCGAATACCAACAAGCCAAAAGAGAGCTTTCCGAAGGTAACTTGCGATTGGTTGTTTCGATCGCCAAGAAGTATCGCAACCGTGGTTTGAGCTTTTTGGATCTGATCCAAGAAGGAAACGCCGGTTTGATGCGTGCCGTAGACAAATTTGAATACCGCCGTGGTTTCAAATTCTGCACCTACGCTACTTGGTGGATTCGTCAAGCCATCACTCGTGCTGTCGCCGATCAAAGCCGTACGATTCGTATCCCCGTTCACATGGTGGAAACGATGTCGCGCGTTCGCAATGTTTCGCGTCAGTTGCTACAAGAACTCGGTCGTGAACCAACAATCGAAGAAACGGCTCGTCGAGCAGAAACAACGGTCGACGAAGCTCGACGTGTTCTCGCGATGAGTCGCTACCCGATTAGTTTGGATCGTCCTGTCGGTAACAGCGAAGATAGCCACTTTGGCGATCTTCTACCCGACGGAGCCGCCGAAAGTCCCTCCACTGGCGCTTCTCAAGAAATGCTTCGTGGACGCATCAATAAAGTGCTCAAAACGCTTAGCTATCGCGAGCGTGAGATCATTAAATTGCGTTATGGACTCGGCGACGGCTACAGCTACACCCTCGAGGAAGTTGGACATATCTTCAAAGTTACTCGAGAACGTATCCGTCAAATCGAAGCCAAAGCCGTTCGCAAACTGCAGCAACCCAGCCGCAGCCAAGAACTCGTTGGATTCCTCGACTAAACGGATCACTTTATTATCCGCACGCCAAAGCCCTCAAGCTTCATCGCTTGAGGGCTTTTTTTTGCAATGCCTCAATTTCCTGCGAGAAACGCGAGCATTCAACTCTCCACCTTATGCCCGCTGTCGGCGGCCTCCAATGCCTATCCAAAAATCGCGATCCCAAAGTGGGCAGGACGATGAGAAGAGAAAGCAAGTGAAACAATTCCCACAACACTCATCCTGCGATCATCATCCTGCAATCATCTATCATCTCTTCGCTCCCTTTCAGTCGAGGTAACAGCTAAGCTCTCTGGCCCGAGAAAGCGGCAAAGTCCATGGATTCTAAATCGATCGGGGCTAATCCCGCTTCAGAAAATTGGATAGACTATAATCGAAGCTTAAATTCACGACTTTCCTCGATTTGCTGCCATGGACACTGCGACACTTAACGTATTCCTCGATCAACCAGAAGAAGCGAAGTCGTGGTTTCGCGGAATGGGACTGCTCGACCCGCATGCCGCTCACCAAAATTTATTTCAATTGGTGCGAGTGGGCGTTCAGCTAGAACAGCTCGCGACGCTTTGCGATCCGCTTGAGGAGCTTTTGCCCGCCAGTAGCGACGCTGATATGGCGTTGGCCAACCTCAGCCGTTTCCTTGCCGAAAACGTGAATCCAACGGGGGAGATCGGTCAGCTCATAGAGCATCAGCAGCTGGAAGACTTGGTACAGTTGTTCTCGGCCAGCCAATACTTGGCGGATCTATTGATCGCCGACCCAACTCGTTTGGATCGCCTTCGCGAGAGCGGCGGACAGCCCGTCTCGCGCGACGAGTTGACAGCCGAAATCTGCTCGGCGATTGCGGGCACCAGCGACGACACGAGTGCCACGGCGTTGCTGGAAGAATACAAGCAGCGGGAAACGCTGCGAATTGCCTACGCGGACATTGTGGCGGGAGCGAGCATCGATAATACGACCATTCAAATCTCGTACCTAGCGGATGCGTTGTGTGAAGCGGCCCTACAGGCTAGTTACAAGCAACTGACGGAAAAACGCGGAGTACCACAAGTTCGCGTCCCATCCGGTGCTCGATTCGTTGCAATCGGATTGGGAAAACTTGGCGGCGCAGAATTGAGTTACACCAGCGAGCTGGAGTTGCTGTTCATCTACAACGGCGACGGGAAAACAGACGGGCAACGCTCGCTCGCAAACCGAGATTTCTTCGACCAGCTCGCCAAGCAAATGGTCAAGTTGTTGTGCGGTGGCAATCGGCCTGGCGCGTCCGAGTTTATTCAATTGACGGCCCGTCCTGGTCTCAATTCCGGCGAGTACGTTCAGGAAATCTCTCAGGCTCTTCGCTACTACCATGTCAATGGTCGCACCTGGGAACGGCAGGCATTCGTCAAGGCTCGCCCCGTTGCCGGCAGCCTGAATTTGGGACAAGAGTTTCTCGAGCAAATGCAGCCCTGGATCTACCGCCGTTATCTTAATCGCGCTGATATCACAGGTATCAAAGCCTTGAAGCGGCGGATCGACAAACGCGTCCAACGAAATCTTTCGACGGAGTTTCGTGAAAAGGATATTCACCGCGGAATTCGCGACCTCGAACACACCATTCAGTTCCTGCAATTACTCAACGGTGGCGACAAAGCGGAATTAAGGACGAGTAACACTCTCTACGCAATCGCGAAACTTGAAAACAAGGATTTCATTACCACGGAAGAACGGGCAACGCTAGAACAAAATTATGCCTACCTGAGAGACGTGCAGCACCGAATTGAAATCATTAACAATCCGGAACTCAATCACAGCGACGTCGACGAATTTCGTTCCGACGACGAACTACGTCGTCTAGCTCTGCGACTAGGTTACATTGAATCCGAACAGGATTCAGCCCTTGAGCAATTCAAACGGGAGCACACCAAGAGAACGACGAGTAACCGAGAAATACTGTCGCACCTTTTGCAGTCCGCATTCCCGGACGATGAGGAAGCGGATCCGGAGACGGATCTGATCCTCGACCCAGACCCCGCGTCAGAGGTCATCGAACAAATATTAGGACCTTATCATTTCAACGATGTGCAGACTGCTTACAAGAACTTGCAGACTCTCTCGAAGGAACGAATCCAATTCCTTTCAACTCGCCGCTGCCGTCACTTCCTGGCAAAGATTGTCAAACGGCTACTCGAATCGATTGCGGCAACACCCGATCCGGACTCGACCCTGGCCAATCTCACTCGCGTGAGCGATTCACTCGGAGGCAAGGGAGTTCTTTGGGAGCTGTTTAGTTTCAATCCACCATCGATGAACCTGTATGTTCGACTATGTGCATCCAGTGACTATTTGTGTGGAATATTAACTGGACATCCTGGAATGATCGACGAGTTATTGGACTCCTTACTGGTAGACAAGGTGCCAACTCGTGAATCGCTCGACGCAGTTCTGGACGAGCTATGTCGGGGAGTGGAAGATCACGAACCGATTCTGCATAGCTTCAAAAATTCGCAGCACTTGCGAGTTGGCGTTCGCGACATCCTTGGAAAAGACACCATCCAATCTACACATGGAGCTCTCTCTGACGTCGTTGAGTCTTGCCTTCGACAGATCATCGCCGACGAATACGAAAAACTGGCGAAGCGATTCGGAACACCGATGCTTGCAGACGATGGTGAAGAACCGACTGAATGTCAGCTGGGAGTCTTGGCGTTGGGTAAGCTCGGTGGACGCGAGCCGAACTACCATAGCGACTTGGATTTGCTTTTCATCTACGAGGCGGATGGCAATACGAAAGCGACCGACAAGAAAGGGAAAGAGACATCAAATCAACACTTCTTTGGTCAGTTGAGCCAAAAAGTGACGAAGATTGTAAATCAGCTTGGGCCATTTGGGCGACTCTATGAGCTGGATTCGCGATTGCGCCCGACGGGGAAATCGGGGTCTTTCGCGGTGTCCCTTGCCGAACTGGCACGACACTTCGCGGAAGAGGGTACCGAACCGTGGGAACTGCAAGCTCTCTGCAACGCGCGACTTTGCATTGGCGAAAATCGTATCCAAGACAAATGCCGGGCGACCATCGCAGCCATCCTTGGCAATGTTCAATGGACCGATAAACTAGCGAACGAAATGCGACAGCGGCGAAAGGAATTGGAATCGACCGCTTCGAATCGAAATCTTAAACGCGGGCCAGGCGGCACTCTCGATGTCGAATTTGCCGTTGCTATGCTGCAGCTGAAACACGCCGGCAGCGAGTCCGGTGTAATCGTGCCCGGAACCTGCGATGCTCTAAATGCATTGGAAACGCACGGCATTCTAGATTCGGACGATGCCACTGCATTACGCGAAGGTTACAGCTTCTTACGCAGTGTTGAATCAAGCCTACGCCTAATGAACGCTACGGCGCGGCACGACTTACCCACAGATGAATTAGATCTAAGTAAACTCGCTTTTCTATTACTATATAGAAGCAGCGATGCACTGATTGATCAATGCACCGCTGCAACGGAAGATATTCGTTCGCGATATAGTCGATTGGCGAACTGTTCTTAGTAGATGATTTCCAAATTTGGAATCTTCGCTTTGAGGGCATCCATCGCCTCGGTGGAAACGCTAGGTACCTGATTAAGATTGAGAAACGTGAGCTTGGTCATCCCTTCTAAATGCGGCATGGCGGCATCGTCGATATCGGGGTTCTCACCGAGATCGAGCTTCTCGAGATTGATCAGTGTTTTCATTCCAGCAACTGCATCGTTGTCGAGATACAGATTTTTGACATTCAGAGATTTAAGCTTGGTCAATCCAGATAGTTTTTGCACGCCATCAGAAGTGATCTGCGTAAACCACAAATTAAGATCTTCCAAATCGGTCATTTCTTTGATGTGCTCGATTCCGGCATCGTCAACTTGAGTCTCGCTAATGTCCAAAACACGCATTGGCATTGCTTTGAGTACAGCCAATCCTTCACCAGAGATTTGCGTGTTTCGCAATCGAGCTCGGTAAAGCTTCTTGCAATCCTTGAGACAAGCCAGGCCAACGTCCGTGACACTTGTGTTGACGAGATAGATTTCCTCAAGGTTAGTTAAGCCGGAAAGATGAGCCATACCCGCATCGCCAATCTTGGTCTCGTCCAAACTTAGCGTTTTCAGATTCTTTAAGCCGCCGATGACCTTCAGACTGTCGTCATTGATGCCGTCGCCATAAACTTTCAAACTCTTCAATTTGCTGATCGTTCCAATGTGAGCAACACCGACATTGGTGACGAGACTGCAATGATTGATATCGAGAAGTTCCAGCGAAGCATTTCCGTTCAGGTGCGCCAGGCCGCTGTCCAGGGTTGCCGTACGCGGCAAATAAAGCCGCTTCAATTTCGGTAACTTGGCGAGCACAGCCAGCCCGTCGTCGCGAATACTGACTCGCGTCAGGTTGGCTTCCTCAAGATTTTGAAGCGTCGACCAGTGCTTGATTCCTGCGTCGGTGACGGAAGAACATTCCGCCATGCGTAGGCGCTTTAGAGACGTCAGAGCACCGATGTGAGGCATGCCTTCATCGTTGATGTCAGGCGAAGAAACTTCCAGAATCTCGAGATGTGGAAGTCCCTTGAGATGAGCCAGCGTGTCGTTGTTTATCATCTGTCCGACGATCTTGACGCCGACCACATTGCCATCGCTTTCAGTCAACTCTGCGTTGACTTCTTTCAGTGCTGAGACTGCAGCTTGGTCATCTGGCTTTTTCTCAACGGGAGCCGGTTTAACCTCTCCGCCATTGCCGTTCCCATCGCTGCCGTCACCACTTCCTTTTCCGCCCGGTTTTTCCGGGGGCGGAGGACAGCCGATCGAGCAAACGCAGACGGACAAAATAGTGATCAATGTTAGTAATTTTTTCATTCCGATCGTCTCCTCAGGACGCCCCATTGTTGCAGTTGCAAACGCCAGCCTTTGGCGAACCCGTCAAGGTACTTCACAACGCCATTCAACGCAAACCCTATTGCCGATTCACAACTCGCAAACCTTGTGCTCAGCGTAAATTACGACGTGACTAGATCTTCCCAAAGAGGTTTTGACGACGATGCTGATTCCGCGACCGGTTCGGCGTACAATGCAGACTCTCCGCTGCCGATCGCAGATCTTTACGCAGAGACTATTTTATATGCACCGACGTAATTACCAGCTCCGACGTAAACCGTTGTCACGTTCGCGTAGTCATTCGACTATGCTGGAGCGACTTCCGGCTTAACCTTCCCCACTCACGTTCGATCTTCCATGCTCAGTTACCTTGAGAATCTTACCGTTCGATTAGCCCAGGCAGTTGCAGAATTGCCCGCAGACGTAATCGCGAGGCATGCAAAATTCTTACTGGCGAAACAACGACCCGATGGTGGTTTTGCTGGTCGAGAAGGTGAGAGCGATTTGTATTACAGCAGTTTTGCGATTCGGTCATTGGCCGTACTGGGTGAACTGGATGGCGACGTTGCCAAGAACGCAGCGGGGTTTCTTAAGCAGCGGTTAACGGGACAAGAAACAATCGTCGACTTCCTGTCGCTGGTGTACGGCGCCGCATTAGTCGAGGCGGCGTCTGGCATTGATGTCTTTGCGGATGCCGCACCTACTTGGCGTGACGCGGTCGCCGATGCTTTGGAAGAGTTGCGGCGCGAAGATGGAGGATACGCAAAGGGACCGGACGGAGCCCGCAGCAGCACGTATCATACGTTCCTCGTAATTCTTTGCTTGCAGTTAATTGAGAGACCGATCAAATCTCCAGAGAAGGTGATTTCGTTTCTGAATTGCCAACGATCGGAGGGCGGGGGCTTCCGCGAAATTTCTGCGAGCAAGCGAGCGGGAACGAATCCAACCGCGGCTGCGATCGGTACACTGAAAATACTCGACGCGTTAGATGAAGAGACTCGCCTGGATACGATCGACTTTCTGGCCGAGATGCAAATGAGCGATGGTGGGTTGCGAGCCAATACGCGGATTCCGATCGCCGATCTTCTTAGCACCTTCACTGCGGTGTTGACGCTTATTGATCTCGATGGAATTCGTGAAATTGATGTTCCGGCCGCGCGACGATTCGCCGAGTCGATGCAGGGAGCAAACGGTGGATTCAATGGTGCCGAATGGGACGATGCATTCGACGTCGAGTACACTTTCTACGGCATCGGAGCGTTGGCTCTTCTTTCGTCGCAGCAGCCTGGCGAACAAGATTTCACTTAGTACTGATGGTATCGTTTGCCGGAAAAAGCTGTCGCGCAGCGCCCGTATCGGTCAAAAAGTTACCCACCAGGGATGGCAAATGCGCGGATTCGACTCCTAGAGTCGATTTTCTGGCGTCGATGTGGCTACCGCCCGCTTGAGTCCAGAAGCCGGATACGGGAAACTATTAACGGAATAACAACTCGTATGTGTCCTCACTTATACTGCCCAAATCTTCCACTTCTGCGAATGCACTGATTAACTTATGGCAAACTTAGTTGTCGAAAAGATTGGTAAAGAATATCCCACGCGAGATAAACCACTTGTTATCCTACGAAGGGCTTCCTTCCAGCTCTCGTCTGGCGAAAACATCGCCATTCTCGGCCCGAGTGGATCTGGCAAAAGCACATTGCTTCACATCATCGGTGGCATGGACCGACCCACTAACGGTACCGTGAAATTGGATGGTCAAGACCCCTACGAGTTAAATGAATCCGAACTAGCATCCTTCCGCAATAAGAATGTGGGATTCATTTTTCAAGAGCACTATCTGCTTCCACAACTTTCGGTTTTGGAAAATGTGCTCGTACCGGTGATGGCCGAAAACGATATCGACGCCGCCAGCGTTCAACGCGCCAAAGAACTGCTCGACCGAGTTGGCCTTGCCGATCGACTCGACCATCGGCCGGCGGAATTGTCGGGAGGTGAACGACAACGGGTTGCGGTCGCGCGGTCGCTGATTCGCAGTCCGCAGATCCTCTTGGCCGACGAGCCGACAGGCAGCCTAGATAGAGCCAACGCGCGAGCCGTAGCCGAATTACTGATCAAACTGCAGCAACAGGAAAAGGCGATGCTAGTTGTCGTGACTCATAGCAACGAAATTGCGGCGCTGATTGATAAGCGAGTCGAGATCAGTGATGGCGGACTTGTCGCTGCGGAATAGAGAGTCAGTCGAAACTCCACTACTGACTCGAGCGACCGATAACAACCACTGTACCTAACGAAACGAACGTCGCATGAAACCGTTGTCATCAGGTCGATTTATCTGGCGGAGCCTGCTATATCACAGGCGGATCAATTTCGCCGTCGCGTTTGGAGTCGCAGCCGCAACTGCAGTTCTCGTGGGAGCACTACTAGTTGGCGATTCTATGCGAGGCAGCTTGAAACATGTCACGCTCTCCCGACTTGGCAAGATCGATAACATTCTGGTGACGGACCGGTTCTTCCGACACGAGTTGCTCAATGAGTTAAGCGCTTCTCCAGAATTCGACGACAGATTCGAATCGGCAACTGCAGCGATCTTTCTTCCGCACTGCACTCTCAAAACACAGGACCGCGCTCAGGAAGAGACCGACAGCAAAAAACGCGAACGAGCACAACTGTGGGCGTCGGGAGTTTTCGTACTTGGCGTAACCGAGTCGTTTTGGCAGTTAGACAACGCCGACCTAACAAGTCCTGGGGAAATTGCCGACGATGAGATTGTCGTCAACCAACCATTGGCGGACCGCTTGGATATCAAGCAGGGCGACCGACTCTCACTCTACATGCCCAAGTCCGGCCAAGTGCCACCAGACAGCCCACTCGGTCGCCGAGACGACACAACCGAGTTCACTCGAGATCTCAAAGTCAAAGCGATCGTGCCCGGAGATGGGCTCGGCCGATTCAGCTTGACTGCCAACCAAGTCGTTCCGATGAATGCGTACGTATCGACTTCGTTGCTGCAAACGACCTTGGATCAAGAGTCGAAAATAAATGCGATTCTCGTTGCCGGCAACGCCGTCGGAAAAAGCGCAAAACAAAACGACGAAGACGAAACGTTGTTGGTTAACTTAATCCAGCCGACCCTCGCAGACTACGGATTGACGATTGACGAAGTCAAACAAACTTTTTCACCAGCGGACGACCAAGAGGAAACGGCTTTTCAATACTACCACTTAACGAGCGATCGGCTGGTCATCGACAAAACCGCTGTTGTCGCTGCGGAACATTCGTTCGCAGCCAATCATGCTCAAACTGTGCTGACGTATATGGCGATCAGCATCTACAAAGAGGGTGAAGATCCCGCAACGGGTATCCCGTATTCGACAATTGCGGCAGTGGACTCGACACCGCAGCTCGGACCGCTTCTCGCCGCAGACGGCTCCGCTCATCAATGGAATTCTGAAAACGACTTGGTTCTAAACCAGTGGGCGGCCGACGCGATCAATGCCAAAGTGGGAGATCGTCTGGTGGTCACATACTTCGCAGCCGAAACGACACATGGCAAGCCGGAAGAAATTTCATCGGCGTTCACTTTGGTTGCGATAACATCACTCACGAAACCTCTGCGAGCTTTCACGCTTCGCAAACCCGCGTTTTATAGAGAACGCCCGACGCGAGCCAATGATTCCCACCTCACTCCAACCGTAGAAGGAATTACAGATCGACAATCGTTGCGACGGTGGGATCCTCCGTTCCCCTACGATTCCGATCGGATCAAGGGTACTGACGATCAATACTGGGAGAACTATCGCGCGACCCCGAAAGCCTTCGTACCGCTGGAGACAGGTCAAAAACTTTGGGGAAGTCGATTCGGCCAAGTAACGTCGATTCGAGTGCCGGTTGCCGAAAACGTAACCGTCGCTGGATTGTCCGAAAGATTACTACAGCAATTGGAACCAGATAAGTCATCGCTCGGTTTTCAATTCCTGCCGATCAAGCGGAAAAGTCTGCAGGCGTCGGCGGGGACGACACCGTTTGACGCTCTGTTCCTGGGTCTCAGCTTTTTCATTATCGCCGCGGCATTGATCTTGGTCGCACTGCTCTTTCGACTCGGTGTTGAACAACGTTATCGCGAAATTGGAATTCTCGCAGCTGTCGGTTTGCGGAGAAACAAGATCACTCGCCTATTTGTCATCGAGGGCATCGCCGTCGCCAGTATCGGAGCGCTCGTCGGAGTTGGAGTTGGCATCGGATATGCGTGGCTCATGCTGGCCGGTTTGCGGTATCTATGGATCGACGCGATCGTTGCGCCGTTCCTGACGCTGCATTGGACGCCACGCAGTTTTGCAATCGGTTACTTCAGCGGAGTTATTATCTCAGCAGTCACGATTGCCATCACAGTGCGATTCACCAAAAACATGAGCGAAAGGCAGTTGTTGGCAGGCCAAACGAATGAGTCGTCTGTCGAACCAGGCAAGACTTGGGGATTCACGACTTACTTGATTCCTTTGTTGCTGGCCATTGCGATCGTGTTGTCCATTGTTGGCTTTGGTCTCCATGGTGAAGCACAGGCAGGAGCCTTTGTTGGCGGCGGCGCGTTAGTGCTGACGGCGTTGCTGCTGTTCGTTCGCAATCGTTTGCGGTATCGCGGCCGAGTAAGTGCGCTTACTGGCCGCCGCATTCTGTATCGTTTGGCCAGCCGAAACGCGTCTCGCAACCCGACCCGAAGTACGTTGACGATCGGCTTGATGGCGACGGCAACATTTTTGATCGTGGCCATGAGCGCGTTCCGAATGGCACCGACTGAATCCGGCACTGCTGGTTTTGACCTCGTCGCGGAAACTGACGTGCCCATTTACGAAGATCTAAATCAAGCCGATGTTCGCGAAAAACTACTCGGAGATTCAGCAAACGTACTCGCTGGAGGCAATGTTCTGGCGTTTCGGTTACAGCCCGGCGACGACGCCAGTTGCCAAAACTTGTATAAAGCCACCCGACCTCGCGTTCTAGGAGTAAAGGCGAGCACTACGGCGTATTTTGACAAAAAAGACTCCGTTCAATTTGCCTGGGCTGGAAGCGCCGCCGAGACTGAAGAAGAGCGGAGCAATCCCTGGCGGTTACTCGAAAAACCGCTGGATCAATCGGACGCTATACCTGTCATTCTCGATAAGAATACCGCAATGTACGGGCTGCAACTTTATGGCGGCGTCGGTCAAGAAGTGACCTTCGAATACGAGCAAGGGCGGCCCCAAAAGTTTCGCGTCGTCGGCCTGTTGGCCGGCAGCGTGCTACAAGGCAACTTGATGATTGGCGAATCGCACTTCAATAATGCGTTTTCTGACATCAACGGTTACCGCTACTTCCTGATTCAAGCTCCGGCGGAAAAACAGGCCGAAGTTACCGAAGTACTAAGAGACTGGTTGGGGGAGCAAGGCTTCGCTCCTCGCAGCACTACCGACGTCTTACGCAACCTACTTGCTGTCCAAAACACTTACCTCAGCGCCTTCCAAAGCCTGGGAGCCCTGGGCCTTCTGCTTGGCGTATTTGGCTTGGCAACAGTTCAATTGCGCAGCGTACTCGAACGCCGAACTGAAATGGCACTGATGCAGGCCACGGGATTCCGACGTTCGCGGTTGGCGTGGATGGTCATGCTTGAAAACTTCAGCCTGCTACTCACTGGCCTGGCAACCGGAACCATCGCGGCCTTGCTTTCCATTCTCCCCCACCTGTTCCTCGGCGAAGCCAATGTTCCGATCCGAGATCTCGCGGGACTTTTGTTCATCGTCCTCGTCGTTGGCACATTTGCCGGCTTCATGGGTGTTCGAGCAACGCTTAATGCACCGCTGGTCACCGCCCTGCGAGGGGAATAAAGCACCCATACAAATCTCGTGATCGTAGTTAAATTTTATCCTGTTGTCATGCTGACGAATTCTCTTATCCCCTCTGGCGATCTGCCCATCGAGTTATAAATGACCAGTCCCCATGATGGCGAAGCAAATGACACCGCCTCGGTTTCTGAAAGTAGCCCATCTAAGCTCAACGAAACTTTGGATGGCGATTCGGAGAATGTCGAGGCAGAGAATGCCGCCCGTGAGAACGCTGGCAAGGCCAACATTTTCGTTCAGTGGGTGGCTGCCCTAGCTAGTATTGCCATCTGTGTCTGGGTCGGCAACTTGCTCGTGACGTACTACAAGGACTGGAGCGTTTTGCAGAAGGGGAACCAGACGATACCAGTCACGATTTCACGTAGTCAGTTCATAGTTAAGTTTGCCACGATTCCCACGCAGGAAATCGTGGGCGGTGGAGTTGGTATCGACGGCATCCCCTCGCTTACAGACCCGGCTTTACTACCTAACGAAGACGCTCAGTTTGTTCGCAACGACAACCGAGTGATTGGAGTTGTTAACAATGGTGAGTCCGTGGCATTTCCGATTCGCGTAATGTCTTGGCACGAAATCGTGAACCTCGCGATCGGCGGTCGAGCTGTAGCGGTTACATACTGTCCGCTGTGCGACTCCGCGGTGGTTTTTGATCGCATTCCGGCGGGCGAAACTACGCCGATCGAACTGGGCGTATCGGGATTGCTGTTCAATAATAACGTACTGATGTACGATCGCGCCGATGGCGAGGACAGCCTATGGTCGCAGATGATGACCGTTTCGGTATCGGGGCCGATGTCCGACAAACAACTCGAGGTGTTACCTTGCGAGCTAACTAGCTGGAAGTCTTGGAAGAAACGGCACCCGAATACAAAAGTCCTTTCGCTCGAGACTGGCCACGAGCGCGACTATCGAGTTGATCCGTATCTTGCCTACTCGGAAACGGAGAACTTGAATTTCGGCGTGAACCATGAAAGCTCAGCTTTGCCACGCAAAAAGCGTGTACTTGGTGTGTGGAGTGGTGATGAAAGTCGTTGTTATACAGTCGATAGCCTGGGAGAAAGCGACAGTATTACCGATGCAATCAGCGGGAAATCGTACAAGATCGTCGCGGATCGTAAGGCGGGCTCACTAAGGATCGAAGACTACGAAGAG
>JBLHLE010000074.1:0-12771 GCA_047620805.1 Pirellulaceae bacterium | reverse complement strand
CAGTCAAGCAACCAAGCAACCCGGCACGAGGCAACCAGGCGATTAGACCAGCGTGACATTTAGTCGGTGACGGTAGCGTTGTGATTGCGAGGTAGCTAAATTGAATTCCGTGATTTCGTCTCTATCTTCGTAAAAGGAACTTCGTCGCAAAACAAACGGTACTGCGCGACTCTTCTGTCGTCGGCGGCGAGTGAAAAAGTGGTGGTCGCTCTGAAGGAGCGAAATATTATGGCATCCGAATACACGTATTGTGCGAGCTACTGTGAAGAGAATATCTGGCATCTTGCGCAGCACGAGGACTTCGCGGGTCTGAAGAAACGAGTAATCTTTGTTTCCAATGCAGCGCGGTCCTGCGTATTTTGGAATCAAAAAGCTGCGGTAAATGCGGAAACGACGATGGCATGGGATTACCATGTAATCCTTCTCGTCCACAACGGCGATTGGAATGGCGACTGGAATGGCGACTGGAATGGCGACTGGCGCGTCTGGGATCTCGATACAAGGTTGCCGACCGGCATACCAGCCGTTGCCTATCTTAAGAGTACTTTTCGGGTTTTGCACAGCGAGTTCCGCCGCCATGAGCCGCAATTTCGCGTGCTCGCTTGGAAGGAGTATGTAGATCAGTTTCACTCGGATCGCAGCCACATGCTCGACGAAAATGGCCAATGGCGCGCTACCCCCCCTCCTTGGGATCTGATTATCACCAACGAGCAGGTGTCATTTCTGCAGTGGACAGAGATGGCGGGCGACGAGAGTGTACTATCGCTGGAGCAAATGTTTGAGTTCGTAACGACGCCCCTATAGCGAGTGCGCTAGTAGACGGCGCCGTCGACGAACCCGATAAGTTTTTTAGATCTGCCAGTTTTCTAGATCTGCCAGTTTTCTAGATCTGCCAGTTTTCTAGATCTGCGAGAAGCTAGTTGGCTTCAACATTACGCTGTGGATCTTCGACACGGTGTCTTGGTACCGTTCCAGTTTTTTCATGCGTAGCCATTCGGGGTGTACGCGGAAGGCGGCCCAGTGTTCCTTATGGGCTTCGGAATCTTCAGCCGAAAGCATGTAGGTGAGATTGGGGACATCGTTGGAAATCAGCGTTTCGCCAAAGAACACTGGTGCGAGTTGGACGTCACGCATAATGGCGATCTCGCCTTTGTTGAACATTTCAACTTTCAGCCGTGCAGCTTTCTCGTGGGGACTTTCATAGATGCGAAGTTCAAGAATGCGGGCCGACTTTTCCTTCGTCGGCGAGGGGAGCTCGAGCGTTGGCATGCCGGCAAAGGCCTTCATCAGTCTACTTTCGACGCGCCTGAAGCTGGGATCTTTGAGCGGTTGGGCAAAGTATTCAGCGGCAGCCTTTTGATATGCTTCATTCATCTCGAGTTCATCGTTGACCGCAGCCAACATTTGAATCGCTGGATAGGTGATAAGCGTGTAATAGTCGAACGACCCCTCTTCAATTGGCTGGAAGACTCCGACGCGCTCGACCCCCTGACGATGAAGAGCTGGGACGAGAGCTTTCTCTAGATAGCGGCCGACGATCTTTCCCTTTTCCTCTGTTTCAACACGGTGGATACGGATCTCGAAATACTGTTGAGTGGAGGGAACAGGGTGTTCTTTCGCGGAGACAAGTGAAGACATTGTTGGCAGTATCGGGGCGGCGACGGAAGCGGCTATCGAAGCGGCTAACGAAGCGGTCAAGAATTGACGTCGGCCAGTGGAATTATCTCGTTCGGTCATGGGTGGCTCCAAGGCTAGAAAGTATCGTTGCTGAAGACGCAGATTATCGCAGATCTAGAAATCGGTTGTGGGGAGTTAAATGCGTCTTTCGGTGGCCAATCGAGCGGCTGTTTCGAGTTGTTTTGTTTCTAGTAAGTGGTTTATTTCAAACGAGTTATGGTGCGACGCTGAGCAGGGGTGAAAAAAGATCGTAGCATTTTCGGGAAGTTTTTCGTTACAATTCGGCGCGGCCCAAATGTTAAGGTATTCGAGTCTTTTCCGCGATTTTATGCCAAAGAACGCGCCTTAAGTCGTTGGGTCCCGGAGGAACACTGAGGATGGCACCTACTATTTTTCGCGCTGCCGGTACGGACATAGCCAAATTCAAGAGTGCTTATCAACGAAAACGCCGACTAAAAAAACGACTTTGCCTGGAACAACTTGAACGCAGATTGTATCTCGATGGGAGCGGTTTGTGCATTAGCGAATTCCTGGCGGTAAACGACTCGACAATCGATGATTACGCAAATCGGTTCTCCGATTGGATTGAGATTCACAATACGTCGATCGATGAAATAGATTTAGACGGCTACTTTCTCACCGATGATGCACTTGCGCTCTCGCAATGGCAACTGCCGTCGGTAATCATGCAACCAGACGACTATCTACTCGTCTTTGCCTCCGGCGACAATCTGACAGATCCCGCAGGTGAGCTGCATACGAATTTCAGGCTGACCAGTGCAGGCGAATACTTGGCGTTGGTTGCGCCGGATGGCGTTACGGTTGTTCACGAGTTTTCATCGACCCGTGGTGGTTTTCCGGACCAGTTTGGAGACATTTCGTACGGTATTACCAGCAATGATGTCGAAGCCTATTTCCTCACGCCAACACCGGGAGCTCCCAATGCTGGACCTACCGTGTCCGATGCGACGCCTCGTATTTTAGTCAATGAGATCATGTATCATCCGGCGAGTGAATTGGCGGGCGACGAGTTTGTTGAGTTTTACAATGCGGGGCTGTTAGACCTCGATATTTCGGGGTGGCAAATCAGGCGAGGCGTTTCGTATGTCTTCCCCGCTGCCACCACCTTGAATGTTGGGGAGTACCTCGTAGTTGCTGCGGACTTAGGCGCCTTCCAAGCTAACTATCCCGGTGTCGCCAACGTAGTGGGGCCGTGGGATCCGACAACGCAGCTGAACGACGGCGGTGAAGAGATCGAGCTGTCCGATGACACGGGGACACGCATCGACCGCGTTACCTATGCCGACGAAGGCGATTGGTCGGTTCGAGCGCGTGGGCCCGATGATCGGGGCCATCGCGGTTGGATCTGGCAATCGCTCCACGATGCAGGCGGACGGTCCGTGGAGTTGGTAAACGCGGAGCTCTCGAATCGTCAGGGGCAAAACTGGGTAGCCAGCGCGGCAGTTGGGGGGACGCCGGGGGGCGCTAATTCCGTCGCCTCAAATGATGTCGCTCCGATGGTACTCAACGTCTCACATTTTCCACTTATCCCAACCTCTACTGAGACCGTGACCGTCACAGCGGAATTTCGGGATGAGCTTCCCGGAGTAACCGCCGCCGTTTTCTACCGCTTGGACCGAACTGCGAATACCGATCCGTTTATAGAAGTCGCGATGTCTGACGACGGGCTCAACGGCGACCTTGTCGCTGCGGACGGTATTTTCTCAGCTCAACTCCCGTCACAACCCAACGATGCGATTGTCGAATTCTATCTCGCAGCAACTGACGTCAGTGCCAATGTGAGAACTTGGCCCGCGCCAGCTTTGTTAGAAGATGGAGTCAACTTGGGGCAAGTCGCGAACCTGCTCTATCAAGTTGACGACACTTACAACAGAAACTACGTAGCGGGTGACCGCCCGCTTTATCATGTCGTCGTAACGGAAGATGAGCGTGCGGAGCTGGCGAATATCGGCGACGGCCCTTCAGCGGAGGCCGAGAGCAACGCTCAGATGAACGCGTCCTTCTACTTGCTTGACGGGGCGGGTGAGTCGGTCCGATATCGGTCTGGCATTCGCAATCGCGGGAGTTCGTCGCGAGTTGGCCCGCCGAACAACCAGCGCGTGAACGTCGCGAGCGACAACCCGCTTCGCGGCTCGACCGCTTACACCTTCAACGCGCGTTATCCTCAGTCGCAGACCATCGGTGCGGTTTTCTTTCAGGCGGCGGGGATCGCCACCGAGGATACGCGGCCCGTGCAATTGCGAGTCAACGGAGAGAACATCGCGGACGCCGGTACAATCCAATTTGGAGGTTATGCACATGTTGAAGTATTAAACAGTACTTTCGTCAGCAACCATTTCCCCAACGACAGTGATGGCAATCTCTACTCGATCCGCGATGCGTCGCCAGAGCAGGGTGATTTGCGATATGAAGGCGCGAACCCAGATGCGTATCGCGACACCTATTTCAAACAAACGAATCAAGAGGTCGACGACTGGACGGACTTAATCAATCTCACGAACGCACTAAACAATTCCACGGACGAGAACTTTTTCGCCGAGGTCAGCCAGTACGCGAACCTGGAAGAGTGGTTTCGGTTTTTCGCCGCCGATGCGCTTGTCGCGAATGCCGAAGGTGGACTGCCGACGGGGCGTGGTGACGACTACACCATTTACAGCGGAGCAATCGATACACGTTTTCTGCTCATTCCTCACGATTTAGATACGGTGCTAGGGGAAGGGGACGCGGGTTTCAACGCGGCTCGCTCAATCTTCAACTACGAGAATGTCGACGGGATGGCGCGTTTGTTCACGAATCCCGAAACGATTCCACTTTATTACAAGCACATTCTGCAGCTTAGTGAGACGGTGTTCACACCGGAATTTATCAATCCGCTGGTAGACCAAATACTCGGCGATTGGGTGTCGATCAGTCGCACTGACCGAATTAAAGCCAATGCCGTAGCCCGCGCGGCGTACATCAAAAGCGTTGTTCCCGTCGAATTGACAGCTACGAGTGGGTTACCGCAAATCGGACCGAGCCAGATTTACCAAACGACAGATACGGTGGTGTCGCTGAGCGGAAATTCACACGCGGCGTTGACTCGCAGCGTTGTCGTCGACGGTCAACTTGCATCGTGGAATGCTCGCGACGCCCAGTGGACCATGGATACCCTCAACTTGAATCCGGGTTTGAACACTGTGCTGGTTCAGGCGTTCGATGCTGCCGGCGGAAGCGGAACACAAATCGATCAAATTTCGGTGGAAATATGGTACGACGATGGCGACGAGACGCTCGTCCGAACATTTTTCGATTCGACAACGACACGCGTCGTGGATTCGAACAGTACGTGGCAGTATTTGGACGACGGTAGCGATCAGGGGACAGCGTGGCGAGAGCGATCGTTTGACGACGATGCCTGGAGTATCGGTAACGCGCAGCTCGGATACGGCGAAAACGATGAAGCTACCACGCTGTCAAATTCGGCGACGACCTATTATTTTCGACAGTCTTTTGACGTACCGGATCTCGATGCGGTGTTGGGTCTGAGTTTCAGCTCGCTGCGGGACGATGGAATCGCGATTTACTTGAATGGAGTCGAAATTGGTCGCGACAACTTGGCCCCCGATGCGGCATATGATGACACGGCTTTGACGAACATCGCGGGCGCAAATGAACCGATCCCATACGCCGCGACATTGGAGTTGGCATCCTTACCTGTCGGCAGTCTCTTGGCGACTGGGAACGAATTGGCGGTTGAAATCCATCAATCGGCAGTCAATCAGCTCGACATCGGTTTCGAGATGACCCTGGATTTGGTCGTTGAAGATCCAAGTTCCTGTCCGCCGCCAATAAACTGGACGGCAGTTGACGGTCCTTATCATGTCACTGGTGACTTGGTCGTTCCGAGTTGTTCAAGTTTGACAATCGGTCCGGGCGTCTCTGTTTTCTTTGACGAGGGAACTGGCATTGAAGTTCGCGGAACGATCGCTGCTCAAGGAACGGCGTTGGATCGGATTCGATTCACGAGCGTCCCCGACGCGGCGTTCGTTCCCGACGTGCCGGGTTCAGTTGCTCTGCCGGATGCGCCGCCGAAATGGAACGGAATTCACTTGATGGACTCCGTCAGTCCCGACAATGTGATCTCTTATGCGGACATCGTACATGCTCAGGATCCCGATAGTAATCTGGGTTCGATAGGCGCGATTGATTCCGAAATCATTGTGGACAGCGTGACGTTTTCTGGTACTCATTTGCGAATGTTCTACTCGGAGCGAGCTTCGGTGATCATTCGCAATTCCGTTTTCGCAGACATGTTTACCGAGAATGAGCAGGCAGACGCCTTAGGGCTCGACAATATCGCCGAGCATATTAAGGGCATTGGCGATCCCCTGACGCACTACATCATTGAAAACAACATTTTCGGAATCAATAAGGGGCACAACGACGTTATCGATATCGATAGTGCGCGAAGACCCGCACCCATCGTTCAGATCCTCGGCAATTATTTCCACGGAGTGGGCGACGAATTGATCGATTTGGGGGGCGACGTCTTTATCGCCGGCAACGTCTTTACCAACGTCTTCAAAGACGATGAAACGTCAGACCTCGGTTTCGCGAATGCAATTTCAACTGGTGATCGTGGTACGAACACTTCCATTAACGTCGTGCGCAACGTGTTCTACGAAGTCGATCACGCTGTAAATTTGAAGGTGGATACGTCGGCCATTTTTGAGAACAACACGGTCGTCAGAATTCACCAAGACTTCATTGACGGGCACGGCAATCAGAACGTCGCCTCGGCGATCAATTTCTATGTCGACGAACCCGGTGCCCAAGCCGGCGATGGCGCGTTTGTGTCAGGAAATATCTTCTTGGATGTTCCGCGAGTATTTGGAAACGCCGACTTGCCCGTTGGAACCAATACACCGATACAGTTGGACAATAACTTTTTGGATTCCGCTGCCGCGACTACGGGCGTTGGTTTGCGTCCCGGAACCATTCTCGATTTGGGAAGCGGCAATCTCGTTGGGGACCCGCTGATTCGGGATTTCGTCAATCTTAACTTCGAGTTGCTGGCTTCTTCCAGGGCCAAAGCCACCGGACCGTTTGGACAAGATTTTGGAGCTTTGGTGCCCGAGGGGATTTGGATTGGCGGCGAACCTCGTGGCACGACCAGTATGAGCGCCGCTCAAGTGACTGTTGGAGGTCCGGGATATTTTGCGTATCAATATCGTTTGAACGGCGGCGATTGGTCAGCGGTTATCGACATCGGCAGCGGATTTGAACCGAATGCAACAGTTCGAGAATCTACGATTTCTTTGCCAAATCTGAACGATGGCGGGCAGCTTCTGGAAGTGATTGGGCAAGACTTCGCTGGGAATTGGCAAACCGTTCCCACATCCGTCACGTGGACTTTGGATTCGGTCAACGATCTGCCGGATCAGATTGTCATCAATGAAGTAATGGCCTCGAATCGCTCGGCGCTGCCGCTAGGCGCGACATTCCCGGATTACATCGAGCTTGCGAATCTGGGATCCGAGACTGTCGATCTCGGTGGCTGGACGATCGCCGACAACGCCACGTCGACCGCCGCCTATACGTTTCCCGCCGGGACGACAATTGCATCGAATCAATTCCTCCTTTTGTATGCAGACATTCTCGTCCCGCTGGGTAGTGAGATTCACCTCGGATTTGGTTTGAATAACAACGGCGAAGGGGTTTACCTTTTTGACGGCAGTTTGGCCAATGGAGGAACGCTGGTCGATAGTGTCGAATTCGGTTTGCAGATTCCAGACTATTCGGTCGGACGTCGGCCGGATGGCTCCATCGGTTTGACTCAGCCTACGCCCGCGGCGGCGAACGTCTCGCAACCACTAGGCAGTTCAAGTAGCTTGAAGATCAATGAATGGTTTGCCGGAGGGCAATACGAGCTATTCGGTCAGTCCTTCACCGATGATTTCATCGAACTCTATAACAGTTCGTCGTTGCCCGTCGCTTTGGGCGGTTTGCACCTTACTGATGATCCGGTTGCCGGCCTGGATAAGCACGAGATTGCTCCGCTAAGTTTTATTGAGCCGACCGGGTTGACGGTTTTCATCGCCGATCGGAATGTCGCGGCGGGCCCCGAGCATCTCAATTTTGGCGTTTCGTCGGAGCAGGGCTGGATCGGTCTATACGAGTCGGATCTGGCGCAGATTGATTTGGTCCGCTACGGTCAAGAGACAGATAACTATTCACATGGACGCACTCCGGAGGGAGGCGGACAACTGGCCTTTTTCATTCAGCCTACGCCGGGTGTCGATGTGAGTCCGCCTAGCGTTCCGCAACGACTACGGTTGACGTTGGTGAGCGACAATCAAAACAATCTGGAGTGGGACGAGTCGGTCGATCCTCAAACAGGCGTCGCGCTGTATCGGATTTACCGCGACGGAGTCGCAATTGCTACAACGACCGAACTGTCGTTCTTCGACACGACTGTCGTGCCCGGCCAGCCCTATGTTTATCAAGTGTCGGCGGAAAACGCGGATACGATAGAGAGTGGGCTCAGCAATACCGCGCGGACGGATGGAGACTTGACTCCTCCAACAATTCCAACGCAGCTTCGAGTTGTGTTTGGCACTAGCAATGAAGTTGAATTAACGTGGCAACCGTCGAGCGATCCTGAATCGGGCGTGCTGGATTATACGATTTACCGCGATGGAATTGCGATAGCGAGTACTGCAGCGACGTCATTTACCGACGCGTCGGCTGCGGCAACGGGTGACATAGTTTACACCGTCGCCGCCACTAACAACGATTTGGTGACGAGTGGGAATAGCGATGTGGCAATTTTGCGCAGATTGCAGGACGGGAATAATCCAACGCAAAATTATGGTGGTACCAACGATACATGGATCGACGCGAACAATCCATCGGCAACTAATGGCGACAGTGACATAATCGCAGTCGATGGCGAGGACCCGTTAGAGACGTTGGGTTTGATCCGTTGGGACATGACCTCCCTACCTCTCAACGCCGTTATTCAGTCAGCATCGATTAGCTTTACGAAATCAAATCACAGTTCGGGCTTTGAATACAACATTTTCGAGGCTTTACGCGATTGGTCGGAAGCGACAGCGAATTGGAATGAAGCAACTAGCGGAGTTTCATGGGAGGCCAGCGGCGCAAGTGGCGGCACGGATCGAGGGGCGGATTCCCTGGGGACTATCGTTTCGACGACGCTCGGCACGCATACGTACGAGCTAAATGCGACCGGAGTTGCGCTGTTGCAAAGTTGGTTGGCGTCGCCGACTTCCAACCGCGGATTCATTATGTCGAATCCGGTTTCCACCAACGGATTTGAGGCGTCTTCGAGTGAAAGCGGCACTCCCACGAATCGTCCGCAGTTGTCTATTGGCTACACCATCAATACCGATACCACGCCTCCTTCCAGTCCGACTCAGGTGAATCTAACGGACGACGGAGCGTCTACCATTTCACTCTCCTGGGATTCCGCCGTGGATCTGGAAAGTGGTATCGCGTTCTATCGAGTCTATCGCGATGGAGCTTTCATTGGCACGACGACCGAACTTAGTTTCCAAGACGATCTGCGCGTCGCGGGAACGGACTATTCGTATCAAATACAAGCGGTGAATGGACAACCTTTAGATGGCACATTAACAGTCCCCCTCGTTCACTCTATCGCCATTGATGTGACGCCTCCTTCAGCTCCGTTGAACGTGGCAATCAGTGACGACGGGTTTTCGACGATCTTCGTGAGTTGGGACGCCGCCTTGGATGCGGAATCGGGCGTCATTGGATATCGAGTGTTCCGCGACACGTTTCTCGTTGACGTAGTTGCTGTAAACAGTTTCACGGATACGGCGCGGCAAGCTGAGGTCGAGTATCAATACGAGATCATCGCGATTAACGGGCAGAACGCCGAAAGCGGAGCGAGCGCCCCCGCCGCGCATACAATTATTCCGCTGCCCGAACAGCTCGTTCTATCGACGCGCGACTCGTATCTTCCCGGTGCGCCCGTCCTGGTGCGATTGGACGTTCGACAGCCGAACGGCAAAACGAATCGTGATATCTGGGATTCGACCGCGACACTTTCGGTGAGCGATCCCGGCGTCTCAATTACTGACCCCGAAACGGGGGCCGCCCTCGATACCGTCAAACTTTACAACGGGCGGGGAAGTGTCCTCGTGAATTTTGCTGGCGGAACGGACTTTACGTTAACAGCCAACCACGGCGGTTTGTCCGCCGCTAAGGATTTGGTGTCGTTGGACGGCGAGCCCGTAACTATTGTGTCTGGAACAATTCCAGATTCGCAGACCTGGTCCGGGATCATCCGAGTCACAGGAAACATCCTCGTGCCCGTCGGTGACACGCTGACGATCGCGCCAGGAACACTCGTGCTGATCGAGGGTGACCCGGTAGGCACGGAGACTGGAAACAAGATCGAAATCGAAGGCGTCTTAGACGTTCAAGGGACGCTGCAGCGGCCAGTCACATTTACGTCAACGGATTACACGTTGCCTTGGGGCCACATTGATATCGACGGTGGCGTCGCGACATTCGACTATGCAGTGCTGACTCGAGCCGGCAACGCTCCGCAGATGAACCATACGAATTCGGGCGCTGCTATTCGGCTCCGTGATGACGGCCAGCTAACTTTCACCAGTGGCTCAGTTGCGGACATTCGCGGCAAGACTTTGGAGACGACTTCCGGCACCGCTGTGTTGAGCGATTCGTTATTCACTCGTTCGGCAATGGGACCTGAGTTTGACGATACCGATATTCAGTTCCTCGAGAACTGGAACATTGAAATGGCCGGTGTCTACCAACACCAAGGCGTGGTCGACGATAACGATGGAATGTATTTTCATACTCAGTTGAACGGTCAGCAGATTCTGATCAGTGGTGGGGTCGTGGCCAATGTTCAAGACGACGGAATCGATTGGCTTGGCGCCGATGCGACACTGGAGGATTACATCGTCCGCGATACTTTCGACAAGCTGGTGAGCATTTCCAATGGCGACAGCGTCATTCGCACTAGCCTGTTGGTAAATGGTGCCACGGGAGTTGAGTTCGACGACACGTTGGGCGGGAGCGGAAGCTTGACCCTGGATCGGGTAACAATCGCCAATGTCAATAAAGGCCTGTTTGGCGAAGATGTGGGCGGTGCCTCACCTAATGCGGTGACGACCACCGTTGTCAATACGATTATCCAAGTAAACAACGGTGGCGACGCGATCGACTGGGGATTTACGAACTCAAACTTGACAGTGAACTACTCGTTGGTGAGTGAAGATTGGAATTTCGCCGGATCCGCAAACAATTTGAACGTCGATCCTATCTTCGTCGCTCCCGCGAATAACGATTTCCACCTGCAGCCGAATTCGCCAGCGATCGACTCCGGCGATCCCAACTCGACTCTCGACGCCGATGGCACACGCGCAGACATGGGCGCGTTCCCCGCCTTCACGGCGTCACCTCCAAGAGTGCTCGGCGTGTCTATTAACTCGGCTCAAACCGATCCCCCTGATCGCGTCGGAGGGCCACAGCCGACGTCTTACCTACTGCAACGCAGCGATATATTTTCGCTGGTAATTCAATTTGACGAACCGGTGAATGTCACGGGCAACGATATCGTTATGACCAATCTCGGCGTAAACGCACCCGTTGATGCCGATCAAGTCATTCCAGTTACCAACGATCGGATAACGGTGGCTGGAAGCACTGTGACGATCAGTTTTGCACCCGATGAATTGCCCGAAGGTGTGTTCGAACTGCAGTTGTCAGCAACAATCACCAGTGTCGCTTCCGGTATTTCGTTGGACGGTGACGGGAACGGCGTGGCCGGCGATTCGTACGTGCTGCAAGGCAACGAGACGAACCGCTTCTATCGCTTGGGTGCTGAGTTCAATGGCGATTTCGGCGTGTCCGTATTCGACTTCTCAACATTTAGCTATTGGTTCGGTTTAGCCACCCCAGTGGCGCCGCTGTATGCCGACATGAATCGCGACGGCGGCGTCAGTGTATTTGACTTTACCGTCTTCTCTGGAAACTTTGCCAAGCAAGTGATCTTTCCAACCGCCTTCGCCTCCACTGCGGTCGCGTCACCGCTAGATACGAGAATCGCGCCGATATCACCGGTTGGCTTCGCTGAAGAGGAGTTCAAGAAGGTCGAGGACGCCAATGAGGTTTGGCCGGCAGAGGTTTGGCCGGCAGAGGTTTGGCCGGCAGAGGTTTGGCCGGCAGAGGTTTCCGCTATCGATCCGACAGCAGTGAATCGCCTGATGCGTCTCGAACTGGCGGAACTGACTCGGGACGAAGAGGTGAATTCGTTTGATCAAGCGCTACTCGAGTTGCTTGGCGAATGGCAGGATTTGCTGTAGGCGGAATTGCAGTGAGGCAATTAGCAAGTTACCTGCCTCGCCCGGAGCGTAGCTGAATGTGGGGTAAGCATTCTGAAGGGTCGACTATCGCAAGCTGGAAGCTTAAGCCACTTTCGACGGAGCGAAAGACGACTATCAAGAGCTTGACTCGCCTATTGCTCTCAAGCAGCAAAGCAGCAGCAGCCAATAGCCTCGTCCGTCCGGATACGTGGATCGAATTGGCCGAACAACTGTTACCCATGTGCCTAGTCCAAACAGGCTGACACGTCGACCTCCCCTTCGCAGCTCGATTCTGGACTGCCGAGAAGTCGACAGTCTAATAACGAGATGAGTGGGGAGGTAACGCGCGTACGAAGAACTCACGTTCGGCGGAGAGCGGCGCGGCTATGCGCCACCTCCTCTATCAAGATGCCAAAACCGGTTAGTTCACTACTGACTTCGGTTGCGGGGGAGCGAACTTCACTTTTTCGATCATTTTGACAATGGTGTCACCGTCTCGATATCCACTCACGGCGGTGACGGCCGCCATCGTATGCATGTAACTCAATTGAGTATCTGCGTGAATGGTTAGCGAGAACTCCGATCGATTCGCGGCTTCAACCGACTCCACAATTCGACGCAATTCGGCGTGGACTTGATCGAGTGAATTCATGGGTTTGTTGTTTAATCGGATGGCTCCCAAGCCTCCCTCCGAATTTGCATTCAAGAG